>CAJPJN010000051.1:0-9925 GCA_905369855.1 Streptococcus oralis
GTCAAAGACTAATCCATCTGATTCACTGTAACGTTGGTCACTAGGCGAATCATAGAGTTCTTTCAATAGACTTTGGAGATTTTCAACTTTGCTTTCTGGCTTGCTAGTTGATTCTTTCTCTATAGCTTGATTAGTATTATCACTAGCTGTTGAAGAATAGCTTAACTGGCTCGGTTGCGTATTTTTACCAGTCAGATGAGCTTTAGCTGCTGCTAATTCACTAGCAGACAAATCACTTTTTGGAATGTAGTGATAGTGACCTCCATGAGGAACGATATAAGCATCACCAGTATCTTCAATAATGTCAGCTGGATTAAAGACATAACCATCATCTGCTGCAGTAACACCATTATTCGGTGTCACTGATAAAGGTTGACTGAGAGCTGTAGTATTCCCTGATAAATATGCTTTTGCGGCTGCTAATTCACCTGCCGACAAGTCACTCTTAGGAATGAAATGATAGTGACCACCATGTGGTACTATATAACCATCACCGGTATCTTTAATGATATCTGAAGCGTTAAAGACATAACCGTCATCAGTAGTATAACGTCCCTGTAACTTAGCTACTGATACTTCTGCGCTAGGTCCTTTCTCGTCTTTACCATGTTCTTGTTTTTGACGGTTGATTTCATCTTTCGTTCGAACATTATCAGCATGAGCTGCATCTTTTAGGTAGACATAATATTTTCCATCTACCTTGATGATATAACCACCCTTGACTTCATTGACAATATCTCCATCCTTAAGTTGGTAGTTTGGATCTTTCATCAAGAGTTCTTCACTAAAGAGAGCATCATAAGGAACTTTCCCATTGTAGTAATGATAATGATCACCGTGTGACGTCACATAGCCCTGATCTGTAATTTTGATTACAATTTGCTCAGCCTTAATTCCTTCTTTTTGACTAACCTGATTTGGCGTCAAGTTTTCAGTTTTCTGACTGGACTGGCTGCCATCTACATAAGAGACCCGATTATTGTCCTTATTTTCTTGTGAGCGATGCTGATTCAGCGCATAGGCACAAAGACTCAAGGATACGATAACAGCTGAGCCAGCTGCTATATATTTTTTACTTAATTTCATAATTTCCTCATTTCAATAAGTTTTAAAGCTATTTCATAACTTCTTTTTCTCGGTTAAACAGTTTTTTCTAAACCAGTTATTTAACCATTTAATTAACTAGTAAATAGTTTATCTTTATTTAGAAAATATGTCAAGAATTTTTACACAATTTCATAAAAAAGAGAACAGAATCCATATTCTGCTCCCTTTTTATCTTCTATAATAGTTGTATAGTTACTTACTCTCCTTTAACAAGACTAATAGCTTTTCAGCTTCTGCCATAATAGTATTGTTGTCCTGAGAACCAAATAACAGATTATTTTTTAATCCTGTGAGAGTTTCGTTGGCATTGGACTTAAGAATTGGATCCTTAATCTTTTTAAGTAACTCTTCCGCCTCTCTCAGTTTTTCTTCAACCTTTTCAGTTTCAACCTGATGTTCCTCTGGTTCCGATGGTGATTCTTCTTCTGATTCCTCTGGTTCTTTTGGTTTTGGAGATTCTGCTTTCTCATTTTTCGGTTTTTCTTCGCGAGGTTTTTCCTCCTCAATTTTTTCTGTCTGAGGTTTCTCCTCTGTTGGTTTCTCTGTTTGATTGTTGTTAGCAGCTTGACTATTGTGGTTTCTTTGAACATGGTCGCTCGCATTGCCCCAACCACTATCTGAATGCGGACGTTCGTTTGGATGTTCGACATAATACTTCACAGTTTCAAATAGCTCTTCTAAAGTATACCCCTTAGGTGCCTCATAAAGTCCTTCGTCAAACCACTCAAATTTGATGTTATGGTAATGGTCATAATGAGGTATAATCAAACTTCCATTTTTAACTTCCACAGTATGTTGGAGATTGTAAGGCATACGGTCAAGTGGTACCTTCTTAGCTGCTTTTACTCTATTGTAAATCGCTTCTGCTCCCTTAGCCTCAGTATTTCCTGAACTTTGATGATTTGTTGAAGGAGGCGTCAAACCTTTCTCTTTAGCATAAGCTTGACCTGCTGCTCTTTCAGCTTCAGACAAACTTTCTTTCTTGATCCAATGACTATGAGTCATATGCGGAGTTACATAGGCATCGCCTTCATCGCTCGTTATATCACGAGGATCAAAGATATAGCCATCTTCTGTTGTATACTTACCTGCTAATTTCGCTAATTTAATTTCATCGTCTGTATAAGCAATTTGAGCATTTGGTTTGCCAAGTCGCTCTGGATGGGTAATTGGTGCTAGGAATGCCAATAAATCATCTACCAATTTTCCTTTATTAGAAGATTCATCATTCAAGCGTTCTGCTAATTTGTCTAAGGCTTGGAAATCAGAAGTACGACCCTTATTTTCAGACAAGGCTTTATGAGCCTCGACCAATAAATTATATGCTTTATCATAAAATTCTTGGTCACGAGGTGGTACATTTTCTTTCTTCGCAACTAGGGCATGCGTCTCTTGAGTTTTCTTAGACAAGAGATTTTCAATAGCGTCAATCTTATCCTTGGCTAAGTCTTTAGCTAGAACATAACGACTAGCGCCCTTATCTTCGATAATATATCCATTACCAACTTTTCTAACAACCTGGTTGACATCAAGTTCATTCTGTTTATTTTCAACTGGTGCAAGAGGTTTGGTAGTAGGGGCTGGCTTCAAAGGAGTAACACTTGGCAAGACACTGCCATTTTCTCCCTTAACAGCTATCATACGAGCCAATTTTTCTTCCAGCGGTGACATTTGTGAATAAGGGATAAAGTGATAATGGTCTCCGTGGGGCACTGCGACACCATTTGCAGTACGTTTGATGATTTGTGCCGGATCAAAGACGAGTCCATCAGATTCTACATGTCGTTCTGATAAAGGTTTGGCATACAATTCACTTAAAAGTGTTGAAATGTCTTCCCCTTGATTTTGATGATAAGTTGGAGTAACAGTCAGATTTGGAGTCTCTGTCAAACTTGGTTGGGCTGGATTTGAACTGTCACTACTTGGTTTACTTGAACTTGTAGCAGAATGTGAGCCCTGTTTCCCATTCCAATAAGCTTGGGCGGCAGCCAATTCTCCTGCAGACAAATCACTCTTAGGAATATAGTGGAAATGATTGCCATGCGGTACAACAAAAGCGTCACCTGTATCTTCAATCACATCTGTCGGACTAAAGACATACCCATCATCCGTTGTATAGGCTCCTCCAGTTCCTCGATTCGGTGCCGGCGTATTGAGATTAAAGTTTGGTTTAATGGTTGAACTTGATTTCTCAGAACTGCTTGGTTTCGTATTATCAGCATGACTGTGAATTGGCTGACCTCCAATTGGTAGATTTCGAGCCAATTTTTCTTCCAAAGCAGACATTTGTGAATAAGGAATGAAATGGAAATGATCCCCGTGAGGAACTGCCACACCATTGGCAGTACGTTTTGTAATCTGTGCTGGGTCAAATACCAAGCCATCAGACTCCACATGACGTTGGCTAAGTGGCAAAGCGTACAATTCTTGAAGGAGACTAGCTAAATCCTCATTTGAGCTCTCCGGAGCTTTGGCAGAATCTTGAGGAGTTTCAGATTGACTCATTCTTAGACTAGATCTTGTTTCAGCTATGCTTGAACGATATTCAACCGTACTTAATTGGCCACCTTTCCCAGATAAGAAGGCTTGGGCAGCAGCTAATTCACTAGCAGACAAATCACTCTTAGGAATATAGTGGAAGTGATTGCCATGAGGAACGATATAGGCATCACCCGTGTCCTCAATGATATCAGAGGCATTAAAGATATACCCATCATCCGTTGTATAGCGTCCTTGAGCTCTGGCTGCAGCAACAGCATTATCTGTACTCGAATTATGATTATGACTGTGTTCCTGCTTCTGACGTTTAATCTCTTCTTTTGTCCGAATATTGTCCGCATGAGCCGCATCCTTGAGGTAAACATAGTATTTCCCGTCTACCTTAATCACATAGCCACCCTTGATTTCATTGACAATGTCTGAATCCTTCAACTGATAATTCGGATCTTTCATCAGCAGTTCTTCACTGATGATAGCATCATAAGGAACCTTGCCATTATAGTAATGATAATGGTCTCCATGAGAAGTCACATAACCTTGATCCGTAATCTTGATAACGATTTGTTCGGCATTAATACCTTCTTTTTTACTGACTTCATCAGGTGTCAAATTTTCTGCCTTTTGACCAGCCTGATCACCGTCTATATAAGCAACTCGATTAGAATCTTTCTTAAGTTGGCCAGCTTGATACCGTCCAAGTTCATAGGAACAAACACTTAGGGCAAGGACTGCCACTGAACCTGCTACATATTTTTTATTGATTTTCATTCTTTCCTCACTTTAATTCTTCTGCTAGAACACTCATATTTTCTTCAAGATTTTCTAGGTAAGTCTTGTCATTTTGTGGGTCTGCCTCTAAAGGATTCAGAGTTTTAAGACCCACACCTGTTGATTTGACAAGAGTTTCAGCTACTTTTGAAGAAGCATTACTTTCTGTAAAAATTGTTTTAACCTTATATGTTTTAACAAATTCCTGAATTTCTGTAAGTTGTCGTGGACTTGGTTCTTGTTCAGGAGAGATACCTGCAATACCAAGTTGATTAAGTCCAAATCTCTTCGCTAGATAAGAAAAGGCTGTATGTTGTGTTACAAATGTTTTCTGAGTCGCTTTTTCAAATTTAGGCTGGAATTTCTTAGTCAATTCTTGAGCTTTTTTGATAAAGGCTTGCGCATTTTTCTGGTAAGTTTCTTTGTGTTCACTATCCACCTCTGAAAGTTTATCAGCGATAATCTGAGCTTCTTCGCCAGCTTTTTCAGGATCTAGCCAAGTGTGAGGGTCATAAAGCGTTTTTTCATCAACTCCATCACCTGCTTCCACATCTTCTAGACCAGGGACACGATCCAATGTCATTCCTTCAGAAGCCTCTAAAACCTTAACTTTGGATTTTTTTAGATTGGGATCCAGACTTCCTGCCCAAGATTCGAGCGTATGAGAATGGTAAACAAAGACATCTGCATCATAGATGGCTGCAATATCATTTGCTGAAGGTTCGAAGGAGTGAATTCCGTTACTTGACTGAATCATTCGAACATCATTCAAGTCACCAGATACTTCCTTGACCATAGCATAGATAGGATAAAAACTGGTCACAATTTTCATCCCTTTACCTGACTGGCTTTCCTTTTGGCCACAAGCAGCTAAACACAAAAGAAAGACACTTAACAACACTAAAAACAAATTTTGTTTCTTCACGAAAACTCCTTAACTAGTTATTTAACTAGTTAATATTCTACACCGATTTTTTTTATTGTCAAGCTTTTTATGAACTAGTTAATAAAATTTCTGCTATTAAACTATAAAAAAACCTTGCAACTTAGTTGCAAGGACTTTTCGATTAATCAAAGTTAACGTATTCTTTTTGAAGTTCAAGAACTTCTTCCATTGTTGAACACTCTGTAAGGGCACGGTTAGCGTACTCTTCCATCTTAGCAGTGTCCAATTTTTTCATCAAGCTACGTGTACGAAGTACTGATGTTGCTGACATAGAGAACTCATCCAAGCCCATTCCGACAAGAAGTGGAACAGCTTTTTGGTCACCAGCCATCTCACCACACATACCAGCCCATTTACCTTCAGCGTGAGCTGCCTTGATAACATTGTTGATCAAGCGAAGGATTGATGGGTTATATGGTTGGTAAAGGTATGAAACTTGCTCGTTCATACGGTCTGCTGCCATTGAGTATTGGATCAAGTCGTTTGTACCAATTGACATGAAGTCTACTTCTTTTGCAAATTGGTCTGCAAGCATCGCTGCTGCAGGGATTTCAATCATGATACCAACTTGGATATCATCCGCAACTGCAACACCTTCAGCAAGAAGGTTTGCTTTTTCTTCTTCATAAACTGCTTTAGCTGCACGGAATTCTTTCAAAAGCGCAACCATTGGGAACATGATACGCAATTGACCATGAACAGAAGCACGAAGAAGGGCACGGATTTGTGTACGGAACATTGCATCTCCAGTTTCAGAAATAGAGATACGAAGGGCACGGAATCCAAGGAATGGGTTCATTTCGTGTGGCATATCGAAGTAAGGAAGTTCCTTATCTCCACCGATATCCATTGTACGAACAACCACTGGTTTACCATTCATTCCCTCAAGAACAGCCTTGTATGCTTCATACTGCTCATCTTCAGTTGGGAAGTCTTGAGAATCCATGTACAAGAACTCTGTACGGTAAAGTCCAACAGCTTCTGCACCGTTGTTGTTAACACCTTCAACGTCTTTTGGAGTACCGATGTTAGCAGCCAACTCGAAGTGTTTACCGTCAGCAGTCACTGTTTGAGCATCTTTCAAAAGTGCCCATTCAGCTTTTTGTTTAGCATAAGCTTCACCAGCTGCTTTAAATTCTGCCGCTTGTTCATCTGTTGGGTTGATAATCACTTCACCAGTAATTCCGTTAACAGCAAGGATATCACCGTCTTTCACCACTTCAGTGATGTTATTTGTTCCCAATACAGCTGCAATTTCAAGTGTACGTGCCATGATAGCTGAGTGGCTTGTACGTCCACCGATGTTTGTTACAAAAGCTTTTACAAAGTTTTTGTCCAATTGAGCTGTATCAGATGGTGTCAAGTCATGCGCAATCACGAGTACTTCTTCATTGATAGAAGCTGGGTTTGGCAATTTCTTACCAAGAAGGTTTGCCAATACACGTTTTGTCACGTCGCGGATATCCGCTGCACGTTCTTGCATGTATGGGTTGTCTTCCATACCTTCAAAGATAGTGATGAACATGTCAGTCACTTCTTTAAGACCTGCTTCTGCATTGACTTTCTTAGCACGGATTGTTTCTTTAATCTGACCAATCAATTCTGGGTCAGAAAGAACCATCAAATGAGCGTCAAAAACTTGAGCCGCTTCCTCACCTAGCGTACCTACAGCTTTCTCGCGGATAAGAGAAAGCTCGTTTTGAGAAGCTTCAAGAGCAACATCCAAACGAGCCTCTTCTGCGTTTGTATCTTCGACTGAAACAGTCTCGAATGACAAATCCGGTTGAACGAGTAGATATGCTTTTGCAACTGCAACACCGTCAGATGCTGCGATTCCTTTAAGCATTTCTGTCATTTTCCTTATGCCAATCCTTCTTTTTCCATTGTTTCTGAGATTGCAGCGATAGCGTCATCTGCATCTGCACCTTCAGCTGAGATAGTTACGTCAGCACCTTGGCCAACACCAAGACTCATAACACCCATGATTGATTTAAGGTTAACTGATTTACCTTTGTACTCAAGAGTGATATCTGAAGCAAATTTGCTAGCAGTTTGTACCAACAATGTTGCTGGACGTGCGTGAATACCTGTTTCTGCCACTACGTGGAAATCTTTAGAAGCCATAGTTTGACTCTCCTTTTGTTCTTTCTTTTTTGAGTTATATGTGATAACCCTTACAATTTGGTATTATATCATCTTCTAGGATTTTTTTCAAGCATTTTATGGGATTTATTCGATTTCCTTTCAGATAACTTGCTGAAAATCTTCTATTCTAGATAACAAAACACAGGATATAGTTTTTCAAAAAACAACTTATAGGATTATCATCACTATTTCACAAAGCAAACACTACATATTGTGTTTTGTGAGCTCGAGCAGAAAAATAGACCACTATATTTAGTTTTAAATCATTGACAAAAATTTATTTTCTGATATACTAGGAAAGTAATCTATTTTGAAAGAGGAGTTACACAATGGTAACCGTTTATTCTAAAAACAACTGTGTCCAATGTAAAATGACCAAACGTTTCTTGGACAGTAATAATGTCGCTTATCGCGAAATCAATCTCGATGAGCAACCTGAGTACATCGATCAAGTTAAAGAGCTCGGTTTCAGCGCAGCTCCTGTTATCCAAACACCAACTGAAGTCTTTTCAGGTTTCCAACCAGGAAAATTGAAACAATTAGCATAATCTTAGTACATCATCCAGAAGAAACTGCTTCTAGGGCTAACTTAGAAGCCTTTCTTTTGTAATTAGATAAGGGAAATTTTATGGGATTAAAACATCTTGAGGACGTGACTTACTTCCGTCTCAATAACGAAATCAACCGTCCTGTCAATGGACAAATCATGCTTCATAAAGATAAGGAAGCCTTGGATGCCTTCTTTAAAGAAAATGTAGTTCCAAACACTATGATTTTTGATTCAATCAAAGATAAAATCAACTACCTCATTGAACACAACTATATCGAAACAGCCTTTATCAAGAAATACCGTCCAGAATTCTTGGAAGAATTGTCTCAATTTATTAAAGAACAAAACTTCCAATTCAAGTCTTTCATGGCTGCCTATAAGTTTTACAATCAATATGCCTTGAAGACTAACGATGGGGAATATTATCTTGAAAGCATGGAAGACCGTGTCTTCTTTAACGCTCTTTATTTCGCTGATGGCAATGAGGCTGTTGCAATCGATATTGCAAATGAAATCATCCACCAACGCTACCAACCAGCTACTCCTTCCTTCTTGAATGCTGGACGTGCTCGTCGTGGAGAATTGGTATCATGTTTCCTGATCCAAGTAACTGATGATATGAACTCTATCGGACGTTCTATCAACTCAGCTCTTCAACTTTCACGTATCGGTGGTGGTGTGGGAATTTCCCTCAGCAACCTTCGTGAAGCTGGAGCTCCTATCAAAGGCTATGAAGGAGCCGCTTCTGGTGTCGTTCCAGTTATGAAACTTTTCGAAGATAGCTTCTCTTACTCAAACCAATTGGGTCAACGTCAAGGTGCTGGTGTTGTCTACCTCAACGTCTTCCACCCAGATATTATCGCCTTCCTTTCAACTAAGAAAGAAAACGCCGATGAAAAAGTTCGTGTCAAGACCCTTTCGCTTGGTGTCGTGGTACCAGATAAATTCTACGAATTGGCGCGTAAAAATGAAGAAATGTACCTCTTCAGCCCATACTCTGTAGAACTTGAATACGGTGTTCCATTCAACTACATTGACATCACTGAAAAATACGATGAATTGGTCGCAAATCCAAATATCCGCAAGACAAAAATCAAGGCGCGTGATTTGGAAACTGAAATCTCTAAATTGCAACAAGAATCTGGCTACCCTTATGTAGTCAACATCGACACGGCTAACCGTGCAAATCCTGTTGATGGTAAGATTATCATGAGTAACTTGTGTTCTGAGATTCTTCAAGTCCAAGAACCAAGCTTGATCAACGATGCTCAAGAATTCCTTCAAATGGGAACAGACGTTTCATGTAACCTTGGTTCAACCAACGTAGTCAACATGATGACTTCACCTGACTTTGGTCGTTCTATCCGTGCTATGGTTCGTGCTTTGACCTTTGTTACTGATAGTTCTCATATCGTAGCTGTGCCTACGATTGATCATGGAAATAGCCAAGCTCACACCTTTGGTCTTGGTGCCATGGGACTTCACAGCTACCTTGCCCAACAATTGATCGAATATGGATCACCTGAGTCAATTGAATTTACCAGCATCTACTTTATGCTTATGAACTACTGGACCTTGGTTGAGTCAAACAATATCGCGCGTGAACGCGGTATTACCTTCCATAATTTTGAAAAATCAAACTATGCTAAGGGAAGCTACTTCGACAAGTATGTAACTGGCGAATTCCTTCCAAAATCAGACCGTGTTAAAGAACTTTTCAAAGATGTCTTTATTCCAAGTGCTTCTGATTGGGCTGAACTTCGCGACAAGGTTCAAGCAGATGGACTTTACCACCAAAACCGTCTAGCTGTTGCCCCAAATGGTTCAATCAGTTACATCAATGACGTCTCTGCTTATATCCACCCGATTACACAACGTATCGAAGAGCGTCAAGAAAAGAAAATCGGGAA
>CAJPJN010000052.1:0-9922 GCA_905369855.1 Streptococcus oralis
ATCATAACCATTGTAGACCGTCTGTAATTTCGAAGCATAATCTGGATAAACTTCCTTGATAGAATTGCTGGTTTTATTCGAAATTCCTACAATGGTATCCGCAGCATCCAACTGGCATCTATGTGATTCTCTTTTTGAGCTATCCTTAAGAAATTCTTCGATACTTCCATGAATCCAAGAGATTTTCTTGACTTCTTCTCTTTTAGAGAACAAAAGTGGAGGATTCATAATGGTAAAGGAAACTTCAACATCATAGTCATCTTTTACAAGCAAGCGACGAGTCAGCCTTGGAAAATAAATTCTCATGCTCCACAAAAAAGCTCGAATCCATCTGGCTTGGCGATAATCCTGAAGGGATTTTAACATTCGTACATGCTGGGGAACAGATTCGTATCCCTTGTCAAAGTGCTCCATTTCAAGAATATCAATATCATATTTTTCTGGATCCAGATTTGAAACAATTGTCGACAGAATCTTCTCTGCTCCACCTCCGAGAGAAAAAGACCACATAAAAAATAATATTTTTTTCTTAGCCACCATATTCTCCCTTGTATTCTGTATAAGACTTATCCATATCAGCGATGACAGCATCATGATGTGGTAGCTGCTTATCTGCTGGTGGAGGTGTCATATAATCACCAAAAGCAGTGCTGAGATAGGCATCATAGCCGACTGGAACGGGCATCTCTGTCTCTTCAAATGGCAAGAAAAGATTATCCTCAAAAGATTCGATTAGGTACTTGTTTCTCATGTAGCCAGGACCTGAGCATAATTCCGTGATTCCATCGCTCTCAGCGAGATTGTACTTGGTCATTTCTTTCTCAGCTTTTTTCCAAATGCGATAACGGAGAGATTTTGGAGTCAACCCCAGTAAAATACGGCTTCCCCACTTCATAAGTGCGCCATGTTTTTCTGGAATAGTTTGCGCACAAAAGAGTGAATAAATCAAGGCCCAGCGAACCTGTTTCTTCCGCTCAGCTGGATTTTTCGGATAATAATCCAAAGGCAAGACATCCAAAGCCAAACCATGTGGCAAATCCAAATCTTGCTGGTAAGGTTTAATGCAGGTGGTTTCCTTGTCACGAATGGTAATAAAAAGATTGCGGTCGACAAAATCCTTGTTACTCTTTGACAAGAAATAACGCTCATCTGCATAACGAGGCCATAATTCTGCTAATTTCTCATAATCTTTACGAGGCATAAAAAAGTCTAGGTCGTCGTCCCAAGGAATGAACCCCTTGTTTCGAAGGGCACCAATAGCACCTCCACCACAAAGATAACAAAGCAAATCATGTTCTTTACAAAAGGCCACAAAATATTCAGCCATTTCCAGACTACGTGCCTGAATTGCTTTCAAATCACTCATGTCTCTCCTCTTCTGTTCAATAACGAGTTATATCGTTTTATTATACCATAAAAAAGCCTTAAAAATCCATCAGGCACTAAGAAAAATCAAAGTTCAAACCACTATTTCACTAGTGATTCGAACCTTGATTTTTCCTGTATTAGTTTATCTCATCCTCATCTGAGAAAGTTTAGTTTGATATTTATTTTGGTCTACTAAGAGTGCCTGCCCTCCATAAACATCGTAATCATCAACCCAATCACCCAGTTCTGGAACTGTTAATCTCTCTATACCATTTTGCGCTCCATCTAGGAAGGATAAGCCATTGGTCAATAAGAAACTATAAGGAACATTCGTAGATGTCATGCCAAAGACCTTACCAAGTGCTTCTGATCCAGTAAAGAGTTTGGTTGGATCCTTGAGTTGTTGCAGAACAGCTGTCAATACTTGCTGTTGTCTCTTGGTATGACCATAATCACCTTCGTCATCATCACGGAAGCGAGCATAATTGAGCAAGGTTGAGCCATTCATCTGCTGTTTTCCGACTTTGATGGTTTGGGTTGGAGACTCAGTCTCAGTAGCGTGTAAATCATCTCCTACTGTAGCTTCTGTTAGTTGGCGCCCATTCAATGTTGAAAATTGAGCATCAATTGTCACCCCATCAGGGAAAAGTGTGTCAATCGCTGTAGCAAAGGCCTGAAAATCGACCAAGGCATAGTATTTAATGTCCAAGTCAAAATTATCTTTCAAGACTTGACGAACCATTTCTGCCCCTTTTTGCCCCTCTTGTTCTCCTAACTCATAGGCTACGTTTAACTTGTTATCCGTCTGTTTTCTACCGTTAATCACTTGACTGTAACCGTCTATATAAACCAAATTGTCACGCATGAAGCTGACCAGCTTGATTTTCTTATCTGAGCCACCAACATTTAGTACCATAATAGAATCCGTTCTCGTCTCAGTACTATTTTGGCCAATCCGTCCATCCGTTCCCATGATCAAGATATTAACCCCATCCTTGGTATCTTGACCATGAAAAACTTCTACTTGAGCTGCCTTAGCATTAGCAGGTTTATTTGGATCAGCATTTGAATAGCCTTTTAGGAACATAAAAATCATGCCAAAACCGACACAGGCTAGAAGGGCAAGCAATCCTGCAAAAATGCGCCCCCAACGAATCTTACGTTTCTTGGACTTAACCTTTGGAAAAGAATGACTTTTCTGGTATTTTTTTGCACGACTACGGTTACCATAGGATGGAAGAGGAGACTGATTGACTGGTTCCATGAAAGATTCTTCCAAATCGTAATTTTCATGATGAATTTCTGGAGAAGCTTTACTACTGCTAGCCATATTTAACTTACCTTGCAGGTATGCAAACTCTTTTTTCTCTCGCTCATTGAGGTAATGAATGTTCTTAAAAAGATAGTCATAACGCAACTGCTCGTGATGGCTTAAGGGATTTTCTTTGCTCATCTTCTCTCCTTTCCATGGTCTGATATTGGATAAATGGGATAGGCACCCAGAACTTTATACTGAATTCCAATCGCTTCTAATTCTTTTTGGGCAAAGCGGACCAGATCCTTATCAGCATAGTCCACATCGATAATGAAAAAGTATTCGCCCAGTGCTGTCTTGAGTGGACGACTTTCAATTTTTGTTAAGTCAATTCCTCGCCAAGCAAAGGTCGACAGGGCCTTATAAAGTGCACCTGGAAGGTTGTCAGGTAAGGTCAAGGCCAAACTCATTTTCTCAGTTTGTGCTTGCAAGGGAATACTAGGCTTTTCAGCTCCCAAAACCCAGAAACGTGTGAAATTGGCTTCCATTTCCTGAATATCCTCGGCAATCAGTTCCAAGCCATATTCTTCTACAGAACTTCTAGGTGCAATGGCCGCAAAAGGCTGGTCAGGATGTTCGGAAATAAAGCGAGCCGCATAGGCTGTACTGGCTGTCACCTCTATTTGAGCATCTGGATACTCTTCATCGATGAATTTCTTTCCTTGTGCCAAGGCCTGTGGATGAGAAAAAATCTTTTCAATCTTAGTATGACCTGGAACCACCATCAACTGCTGATGAATAGGCTGAACGATTTCTGCCACTGCTTGAATGTGAACCTGATGAAAAAGGTAGTCCAAGGTTTCATGAACACTACCCTCGATAGAATTTTCAACTGGCACCACAGAATAGTCCACCAAGCCTTGCTCATAGGCCTTGATGACATCTGTAATATTGGCAAAGGCCTGCAATTCCTCATGAGGAAAAGCTGTCTGCACAACGTGGTGTGAAAATGATCCCTTGGGACCTAGATAAGCAATTTTCATCTCAGTTCCTCTATAATTTCCTCTGGGCTTAACTTGGTCACATCTAAAACCCGACTGGCTACTTCCTCATACCAAGCCTGTCTTTCTTGGAAAATAGCTGCTAATTCTTCCTTGCTATTATTTAGAAAAAGCGGACGCTGATTGTCCTTATCAGCTGCGATACGGTGGTAGAGGGTTTCAAAATCAGCTTTCAGGTAGATATTATCAGAATTTGTCTTTAGTAAGTCACGATTTCGCTGAGAAATAACCACTCCTCCGCCAGTTGACACAACTTTGTCTCTTTGTAGTAACTCAGCTAGGATTTCTGACTCTACCTGACGAAAGGCTGATTCTCCCTTTTCAGCGAAAAAATTCGCAATGGACATACCTAGGCGCTTCTCAATCAGAGCATCCATATCAAGGTAATTAGGGTCCAAGCCTCTTGCAATAGTCGATTTTCCAGCCCCCATAAAGCCTAATAATACCTTAGCCATGAATCAAGCTCTCCAAATCATCAAAGAAGCTAGGATAGCTGGTATTGATGGCTTCAGCACGGTCAAGCTCCACTTCTCCATCTGCAACCAAGAGGGCCGCGATAGCCGTCATCATGCCGATACGATGGTCTCCAAAAGTATTGACTCTAGCACCGTGAAGGGCTGATTTTCCTTTGATAATCATTCCATCTGCTGTAGGTGTGATATCCGCACCCATGCTATTTAAAGCATCTGCTACCACCTGAATGCGATCTGTTTCCTTAACCTTAAGTTCCTCAGCATCCTTGATAACTGTTACACCTTGGGCTTGGGTCGCAAGTAGGGCGATAATTGGCAATTCATCAATCAAGCGTGGAATCAAGGCACCACCAATCTCTGTTCCTTTCAAGTCAGAAGACTCAACAGTCAAGGTTGCAGATTTAGCGACTGGATCAATTTCAGTAACTTCTAATTTTCCACCCATGGCGCGAATGACATCAATGATACCTGTACGCGTTTCGTTGATGCCCACATTCTTAAGCACCACACGAGAATTTGGAACAATCAAACCTGCGACTAGCCAAAAGGCTGCACTGGAAATATCTCCTGGAACAACCACCTTTTGTCCTGTCAATTTTTGCGGTCCTTGGACTGTGATTTTCTTGCCCTCCACACTTAAATGACCACCAAATTGTTGCAACATATCTTCAGTATGATTACGGGTGCATTCTTTTTCGATAATCACGGACTCCCCCTGAGCCTGCAAAGCTGCAAAAATCAAGGCTGACTTGACCTGGGCAGAGGCGATCGGTAATTCATAGTGGATTGGAGTTAAATGTCTAGTCCCTCTCAAGTGTATAGGCGGTAAATCTCGCTCCGTTTGGCCTGAGATACTAACTCCCATTCTCTTCAACGGTAGGGTCACACGGTCCATAGGACGTTTGGAAAGACTGTCATCTCCAAACATTTCTACTTCAAAGTCTGCACCAGCAAGAACGCCTGAAATCAGGCGAATCGAGGTTCCAGAATTTCCCATATCAAGGGCATTTCGCGGAGCTTTTAAGCCATCCATACCGACACCTTGAATGGTAATAACCCCATCTTTATCCTCAATCTCAACACCAAGGTCACGAAAGACTTGCATGGTCGAAAGGACGTCTTCGCCACGTAATATATCATAAACCTTGGTCTCACCCTCAGCCAA
Organism: Streptococcus oralis; assembly: GCA_905369855.1. Lineage (GTDB taxonomy): Bacteria > Bacillota > Bacilli > Lactobacillales > Streptococcaceae > Streptococcus > Streptococcus oralis_BN. Next base: position 5,323 of record CAJPJN010000052.1, read on the forward strand.
ACTTCCAAAGATAATGGAACGATGACTGATAGACTTGTCACCTGGAACTCGGATACTGCCGTGTAAGTGGCTAATGTTTGTTTTTAGTTTCATACTGGACCTCATACTTGCAATACTTTTACTTATTTTATCATAAAAAGCCAGAAATTCCTTAAAAATTTCTGACTTTATGATAGTTATTTCTTATTTTAGCAATTCTGAAACTGGTTCGAAAACAATTTTTTCAATGTCAGAAAGGTAAATGGCCAATTGTTGTTGCTTGGTAAAGAATTCTGACAAGAGGCTATTCCCCTGAATCTGCTTGCCAAAGCCTTCCATCTTAGCTTGGAAAGAAGCTTCTGGCATTTGACCTGTCTGGGCTAGTCTTTGAATTTCCTCTTGGAAAGCAACATATTCTGTAAAGATTTTGCTTGCCTCAGCATCTGCTGAAATCGCATCTTTAGCTGCTTTGACAGCCTTGTATTCTGGTAATTCGCGTAGACCGCGACTGAGTTCATTTGCACTATCGTAAATATTTGACATGATTTTCTCCTTATTTATTTTTTTTTAAAATTACTAGTCACTCTGTGGTCATTATTATTGTGCAATCACTTTTATATGACCTCTTGAATGTCCATTGCTTAATTCCTTATCTGGTATATACTCTATCTTCAAAGCTCCTAAATTAGAACCTGTTTTTATTTCATTTGACATAAGATTACCAAAATAGTTATTTATCTCATCATCAGATAAGGATGATTCAATCGATTTAACAATATCATGAAATACTTCTTTCATTCCTGCAACACCAGATTCACTATTTTCATTTGTCTGATTTATTGTTACATTGATTTTATCAGTATCATTTGCATGTAAAAGTTCCAAGTAGTATCCGTAGCTTGATGCGAAATATTTTATTTTTATATTTCCTTTTTTGATATTTTCTAATGGGCTATTAGAATGTTGATTATAGCTATTGATAAACTCATTAATAATTCTATCGTCTACATACTTTGAATTAGTTTTCTCTGAACTTGTTTCTTTCTTGGATGGTTCATTTTTTGTCTCGACACTTGCTTCTGAATTAGTTTTCACATCTTTTTTAACAGCACAAGCACTAAGTAGGATAAAAGAAATAAAGATAATACCAAATATTGATTTAAGTTTTATTTTTGACATGATTTTCTCCTTATTTGATGACGACTGTATAGTCGGTATTTTCTGTTATGAGGTGCTCGGCTCGTTCCAAGTCTTGAGCATTTTTAAATGAAATTTGTAAAATCCCGTGAATATCTTCACGGTTTTCCTCGTTGATATGAATATTGACCAAGGAAGTTCCACGTAGCAGTTCCAAAATCCTCAGGATGACATCTTCTTCATCGGGAACATCGACATAGAGGTCATAAGAGCTATCCACGCCACCACGCTTATGGATTTCCATAGCCTGACGTTGCTCACGCGCTTGATTGAAAAAATTCCAGATTTGCTCCTCATCCCCCTTGCTGATAGCTTGACCAACCTCATCCAACCGTTCCTTGAAATCCTCAATGCGGTCTAGAATAGTCTCACGATTGGACAAGAGAATGGAGGTCCACATACCTGGTTCGCTTTCCGCAATTCGGGTCATATCTCGAAAACCACCGGCCGCAAAGCGCCTTGCCATCTCATGTTCTTGAGCATAGACCGCGGTCTGCTCCATGAGACTAGAAGCCAGAATATGAGGAAAATGGCTAATCTGAGAAGTGACTCGATCGTGCTCCTTGGCATCAATCTCGATAAAACGGGCATGAAGACCTGAAAGCAAGTCCCTCATTTCCTCAAGCGTGTCCTGACCTGTCAGACTCGAAGGGGTAAAGATATAATAGGCATTTTCAAAAAGATTGACATCCGCAGAAGCAGCCCCTGTCTTGTGACTACCAGCCATGGGATGAGCCCCAACAAAGCGAACAGACTTGCCAGCCAAATAGTTCTCCGCCGCATCCACAATGGCTGACTTGGTCGAACCAGCATCTGAAATAATGACGCCTTCTTTCAAGTCCAAGTTGGCCAATTCCTTAATGAAAGCAATAGTTTGTTTGATTGGCAAGCTAAGAATAATAATATCCGCAAGAGGAGCAAAACTAGCAAAATCATCCGTTGCACGGTCAATCATGCCTTCTTTCAAGGCGATATCTCTCGAAGCTTGACTGCGATTATAACCTAAAATTTCATAATCTGGATGATCGCGTTTGATACCGAGTGCCATCGAGGCACCAATCAAACCAAGACCTGCGATATAGATTGTTTTTGCCATAGGAACTCCTTAATAGTTCTTTGTATAGTCTCGGTGTTTGGCTACCGCTTCTTTTAATTCCTCTAGATTATCTGATGAGAATTTTTCAAGGATTTCTTGTGCCAGAACCGTTGCCACAACGGCTTCCATGACCACACCTGCTGCTGGAAGAGCAGTCGGATCACTTCTCTCCACAGTTGCCTTGTAGGGTTCATGGGTTTCGATATCCACACTCATGAGTGGTTTGTAGAGAGTAGGAATGGGTTTCATAACTCCACGAACAACAATGGGTTGCCCATTGGTCATACCACCTTCAAAGCCGCCAAGATTGTTGGTACGGCGAGTATAGCCGTCTTCTTTAGACCAGAGGATTTCGTCCATAACTTGGCTGCCTTTGCGGTAACCAGCTTCAAATCCGAGACCAAATTCCACTCCTTTAAAGGCATTGATAGAGACAACTGCTTGGGCCAATCGCGCATCCAATTTTCTGTCCCATTGGACATAGGAACCAAGGCCGACTGGAACCCCTCCGACGACTGTCTCCACAACTCCACCGATGGTATCACCGTCACGTTTGATTTGGTCAATATAGTCCTTGATTTCCTGTTCTCGTTCTTGGTTGACAATAGAAACTTCAGACTGGGCAGCTCTTTCCTTAATCTCAGTAACTGTGAGATTCTCAGGAACATCGATTTCCTTGCCACCAAAGACCACGACATGGTTGGCAATCTCCATATCCAGCTCAGCCAAGAGGCGTTTGGCTACTGCGCCAACTGCCACCCGCATGGTGGTTTCACGAGCTGATGAACGCTCCAAGGAATTACGCAAATCATCAAAACGGTACTTGATGCCCCCAACCAAATCGGCATGTCCTGGGCGAGGATGGGTGATTTTTCGTTTGCTTTTAAGGCGGTCTTCAATGTCCTCCGCAGACATGATATCCAGCCATTTCTGATGGTCCTTATTGACGACATCCATGGTAATAGGAGCCCCTGTCGTCTTCCCATGGCGAACACCCGAAGTAAAGATAACTTGGTCGCTCTCAATCTTCATACGACCGCCACGACCGTAGCCACCCTGACGGCGTTTAAGGTCTCCATTAATATCCTCAGCTGTCAAGGGAAGTCCAGCTGGAATTCCTTCAATGATAGCCGTCAGACGGGGACCGTGTGATTCTCCTGCAGTTAAATATCTCATACACTCTCCTTATTTTACCAAGTAGTCTTTCATCTCTTCCAGAGAAACTGGGTGGATGGTTGCAGAACCAAGCTCTGGCACCAAGACCAATTTCAAGGTATTGCCACGCGCCTTCTTATCATGAGTCAAAGCCTGATAAAGCTTGTCAACATCCCAGTTTTCATAGTCAACAGGTAATCCAAATTTCTGACACATCTCTGTAATAGACTGGGTTATTCCTTCTGGCATGAGACCTTTTTCCTCAGCAACCTTGGAAATCTGTACCATTCCCATGGCCACAGCTTCTCCATGCATGACTTTTCCATAACCGGCCGTTGCTTCAATGGCATGACCAATAGTGTGGCCAAAATTGAGGTAAAGGCGAACACCATTGTCCAACTCATCCTCAACTACCATCTTGCGCTTGACCTGACAAGAATGTTCAATCAAAGTCTCCGAATGTTCCATAATGCTCTCTACAGAACCATCCAGCTCCGTCAAAAGAGCCCACAGTTCTGGATCCTCAATCAAGCCATACTTGATAACTTCACCCATCCCTTCAATCAACTCTCTTTGTCCAAGTGTTTCAAGGACAAGCGGATCAATCAGAACCCCGTCTGGTTGGGCAAAGGTCCCCACCATATTTTTAGCAAATGGAGTATTGACGCCCGTCTTTCCACCGATTGAAGAATCCACCTGGGCTGTCAAACTAGTCGGAATCTGAACAAAGTGAATGCCCCGCATATAGGTAGAGGCTACAAAACCAGCCAAGTCCCCAACGACACCGCCACCAAGAGCCACGATTCCATCGCTACGAGTCAGACCTTGCTTGACTAAAAATTCATAGACTTTCTGGACAGTGGTTAAATTCTTTCTTTCTTCCCCTTCTAAAAAGTCAAAAACTGCTACCTGAAAACCAGCATCTTCTAGGCTGAGCTTGACCTTCTCTGCATAGAGAGAAGCTACATGGTTATCGGTCACGATAACCACTTTTTGAGGTTGCCAGAGTTCTCGCAACCATTGACCAGCCTGAGCCAGACAGCCTTTTTCAATCTGAATATCATAAGGATGATGAGGAATATCGATTCTGATTTTCATAGGAGAGTCTCCTTTTCTTTATTGGTATTTTTCTGTTAAAGACTGCCAAATTTCTTCTGTCGGCATTTCCTTGCC
>CAJPJN010000053.1:0-9784 GCA_905369855.1 Streptococcus oralis
ATACTATCCTATCTACAAAATGGCGGAACAAACATTTTTCGCTACATTCGACCACGAAATTTTTTTAAATACTTTGACTTTGTAAAACGTTCCAAAAAGCACTTAGAACAATCAGGAGAGTTTGATTGGTATTTGATGGCTTTAGCTGTCAATATAGAAAGTAAGGGACAGGGAATAGGCAGTACTTTTCTGACACAAGGGATTGAACCCTATGTCAAATCAAAAGGTTGTAAACACTTGGGTCTCATTACCAGCACAGCAAGAAATGCCTCATTCTACGAAAAAAACGATTATGTATTACTGGACCATATGGACTTAAAATACGAGTCAAAATCAATTGGTAACTGGGCTTTTTTAAAAACGATTAATAAATTATAACAGGCTAGCAATTTGCTGACCTATTAAAAAGGATAGCTCATATTTACAAAAACCAACGTTCAAAACGTTGGTTTTCTTATCTATTTGACTGCTTCTTTCAAAGCATCTACCTTATCCAAACGTTCCCATGGAAGGTCAATATCTGTACGTCCCATGTGTCCATAAGCCGCTGTTTGACGGTAAATTGGGCGCTTGAGGTCCAGCATTTGGATAATCCCTGCAGGACGAAGGTCAAAGATTTGACGAGCCGCTTTTTCAAGTTTGCTTTCAGCTACTGTTCCTGTACCAAAAGTATCAATACGAACAGATACAGGTTGCGCAACACCGATTGCGTATGCCAATTGCACTTCTGCCTTCTTAGCAAGATCTGCTGCAACAATGTTTTTAGCAATGTAGCGAGCTGCATAAGAAGCTGAACGGTCCACCTTAGTCGCATCCTTACCAGAGAAGGCACCGCCACCATGACGAGAGTAGCCACCATAAGTATCTACGATAATCTTACGACCAGTCAAACCTGAGTCTCCTTGAGGTCCACCGATTACAAAGCGACCAGTAGGATTGATGAAGAATTTTGTTTGCTCATCCAAATAAGAAGCTGGAATCACTTCCTTGATAACCTTTGTAATCACATCTTGATGGATTTGTTCATTGCTAACTTCTGGATCGTGCTGAGTTGAAATAACGACCGTGTCCACACGTACTGGACGGTCATTTTCATCATACTCAACTGTAACTTGTGATTTAGCATCTGGGCGAAGATAGCTGATTTCCCCAGACTTACGAAGTTCTGCCAAACGACGAACCAATTTATGACTGAGTGAGATTGGCAATGGCATGAGCTCTTCTGTTTCATCCACTGCAAATCCAAACATGAGCCCTTGGTCTCCAGCTCCAATCAAGTCAAGCGGATCTTGATCTGCATTCCCACGAACCTCCAAGGCTTCGTTAACACCTTGGGCAATATCAGGAGATTGTTCTACCAAAGATGGATGTACTCCTACAGTCTCAGCAGAAAAACCATATTCTGTATTGGTGTAACCAATCTCTGCAATGGTATCACGAACCACACGGTTAATATCCACATAGGCATTTGTAGAAATTTCTCCAAAAACATGGACTGAACCAGTATATACAGCTGTCTCAGCAGCAACGTGCGCCTCTGGATCTTTAGCTAAAATAGCATCCAAAATCGCATCTGAAATTTGGTCTGCAATCTTATCTGGATGCCCCTCAGATACAGATTCAGACGTGAATAATTTACGTTCTGACATAAAAATGTCCCCCCTTAAAAATAGTGTTATAGAGTTACAAAGTACTGGTAGGTATTTTCATTTTCTAAGAGTTACGACGCGAAAGAAATAAAAACGATACTTTTTTATTTCTGAAGCTAGTAAGGCGCATAGGGTGACCGCCTTATAGCGGCAACCGTAAAATGACGAGCGACTACTTTAGAGCCGTCATTCTTTGCGAGTTACGACTCGAAACAAAAAAATAGAAATTTCTACCATCTTATCGGGACTATATAACTTTATCATTATACCATTTTTTAGCGCAATTTGCAGTCTTTAATGTAGTGTTTCAATGTAGATATTCGTTCTCATAAATAAAAAAAGTTGGAGCACATTACTCCAACAATTGCTATTAAAATGTTTGGCGTTTTGCTTTACGCTCTGCACGACCGCGAGCACGATTTTCGGTACGCTTGGTCTTACGGCGTTTTTCATCAACCGCCCATTGAATTTTCTTCTTATAACCCGGTTTGACTTTTTTCTTTTTCTTTTTAACCAAACCAATCATTTCGATATCAAGTTTATCTTGTTTTTTCTCACGGTTGGCACGACGATCACGGTCATAAGTATCTTGAAATTCACCGTCTTTGACCATCTTAGGAGTAAACTTGATTCCCAATTTCTCCAACTCACGGATATCCGAGTCATCACTTGGCTGGTAAAGGGTAATAGCTGTGCCTGGTAGGCCATTTCGTCCAGTTCGACCAACACGGTGCACGAAGAAGGATAAGTCTTGCGGAATGGCATCATTGATGACATGGCTGACACCTTCAATATCAATTCCACGCGCTGCCAAATCTGTTGCGACAATATACTCAAAATCCAGATTTTTCACCTGGTTCATGATACGTTTGCGCTCACGAGGGGCAATATCCCCATGGATTTTTGCCACCTTCAAGCCTTGAGCAGTCAGATATGAATGCAATTCATCAGCACGCGTTTTAGTGTTAACAAAAATCATTGCCAAATACGGTTGCATCAACTGAGTCAACTGGTAAATTTGAGCATTCTTGTCACGTCCCTTAGTAGAAATCAACCAATTATCAATAGTATCAGAAATGACCGTTTTGGTCTTGATTTTCTCCATAACAGGATTTGACAAGTATTTTTTCAAGAATGGTTGCAGTTTTTGTGGAATAGTCGCTGAGAAGACCATGAATTGCAGATCTTTTGGAAGACTTCCAGCAATCTTATCAACAGTTTCCAAGAATCCCATATCCAAGGTCATGTCTGCCTCATCAACCACAAAGGTCTTAGCCTTGTGAATGGCCAAATCACCAGATTTAACCAAGTCGTAGATACGACCTGGAGTACCGATAACAATATGAGGCTGATTGCTTGCCAATTTCTCAATCTGGCGAGCCTTATCCGTACCACCTACATAATTAACCACACGAACTTCAACATCTGAATGGGCTGAAATTTGACGAGCAGCTTGGTAAATCTGAGTAGCTAATTCACGGCTCGGTGCAGTAATCACTGCCTGTACACTATCGCTAGCTTCATCTAATTGCTGGAAAATCGGCAACAAGAAAGTATGAGTCTTACCTGAACCTGTTTTTGATTCTCCTACTAGGTCACGACCTGCCAAAACAATCGGAATCAACTTATCTTGCACCTCTGTTGGAGTTGTAAATTTCAACTCCTCCAAGGCTTCTCTAATATAGTTTTTAAATTGAAATTTCGTAAATGACATAATATCCTCGATTCTATCTATCTTATAAATTATACCACATTTTATTCCATTTCAGTAGTCTCACTTATTTAGGCTATTTCCAGTAGCTTTTATAGTCAGAAAAAGGCTGGAATATTATAATTCCAACCTCTTTTCAGTCATTATTTCCAGTTTAAAATAGCATTCAAGCCATAGTGATCACTAACTTGCGGACTATTGTTGCCATCAAATACGACATGTAAATTTTCCACCGCTAACTCTTTGGTAGTAAAAACATAGTCGATTCGAAGGGGTTCTGTGTTCCCCTTCCAGCCATCAATTTCTGGTGGAACAGTATAGCTACCACTTTTCTCTTGAGCAACTTCAAATGCGTCTTGCAATCCTAATGAACTAGCTAAAATAGCTTGGTAGCCTTCCTGACCTGCTGGATTGTTGAAATCTCCAGCTAGCAAAAGTGGCTTGTTTAGTTCTTTCAAGACAGCTTCAAATCGTGCCCATTCTTCTTGGAAACCTTTATCCCACCAAGAAAGGTGGACACTGGCAACTGCAAGCTCCTTGCCATTGACTATAGTTTCAGCCAGGGCGACACGGCGAGTATGATAGTCTGTTGGATCATCCACATCTGAAACCAAAATTTCTCTTGCTTCAATAGGTGTTTTAGACAAGATAGCCACACCTTCATGATAGCGGTCATAACCGATATGGTTATAGGCCCAAGTCCAGTAGTAATTTTTCCCTTGCTCTGATAACTTCTCAACCAAAAGTCTAACATAGTGATCTTGGTGAATAGGCTCAGCTGCTGGCAAAGCTTGATAGAGATCATTAACCTCCACCTCTTGAGAGGTGATCTCCTGATTGATTTCTTGGAAACAAATCAAATCATAGTCTTTATCAAGAATATCTTCAAGCAAGAACTGGAATTTTTCCTCAGCTTCTTTTTCCATCCAGCTATGAGTATTGAGTGTTAAAAATTTCATGCTTTTCTCCTAAAACAAGAGGTTGGAAAACAGCTTCCAACCTCAAGTATATTACAATTCTACTTTAGCAACTGCTGTTTTAGCTGCAAGAGAACCTGTTTGTTCTAATTTAACTGATTTGATAGCTTCAGCATTTGTGAAGACAACCACTGTTGAAGTTTCACGATCTGCTGCACGGATAGCATCCAAGTCAGCTGTGACAAGAAGATCACCTGCTACAACTTTTTGTCCTTCAGCTACATGAACAGTAAATGGTTTTCCTTCAAGACTTACTGTGTCCAAACCAATGTGAACCAATACTTCAAGACCTGCTTCAGTCACAAGACCAAGAGCATGTTTTGTAGGGAAGATGCTTGATACAGTACCTGAAACTGGAGATACAATGTTTCCATTTGCAGGTTCTACAGCAAATCCGTCACCCATCATTTTTTGAGCAAATACTGGATCTTTCACTTGTTCCAAGGCAACAACTTGACCGTCTGCTACTGAGTAAACTTCCTCAGTAAGACCTTTGAATTGAACGGTGTTTTGTTGCGCTTCTGTCATTTGACTTGGAAGAGTTTCAGGAATGATTTCACCTGAATCAAGGATATCTTGGATATCAGATTTCAATACGTCTGCTTTTGGACCGTAGATAGCTTGAACCCCTTGTCCTTTCATGACAAGACCCATAGCTCCTTCTGCTTTCCATTGCTCTGCATTTCCTACTTTATCTGCATCTTTAACAGTTACACGAAGACGAGTCATACATGCGTCAACATCAACGATGTTTGCACGTCCACCAAGAAGGTTGATAATGTTTACAGCTTGAGAACCTGCTGCAACTTTCACTTCACTGCTAGCTCCTTCTGAAGCTCCTTCAGCAGTTTCATAGTTTCCGTTACGTCCTGGAGTTGCATAGTTGAATTTTTGAATCATGAAGTTTGCGATAAAGTACATGATTACAGCAAAGAGAACAGTTACCCAAATGAAGTTAATGATATCCATACCGATACCAGCACTGATTGCAATAGGTGTACGAGTCAAGAACTCGATTGAACCGAATGAGTGCATACGTAGGTTTACTACGTCAGCCATAGCGAAGGCAGCACCTTGAACAAGTGAGTAAACAAGATACATAGGTGTTGCTACAAACATGAACATGTATTCGATTGGTTCAGTAACCCCTGTCAAGAATGTTGCAAGAGCTGTTGCAATCATCATACCTTTGTATTTATGTTTCTTGTCAGCATCAACATTACGGTAGATAGCAACAACGACACCCATCAAGATACCGAATGAACCGATCATTTGTCCAACTTTGAAACGAGCTGGATGTACTGTATCTAACAAGTGTTGGTATTGACTAGCATCAGTACCTTTAAGGTTTACAAGGTCTGTTACCCATGCAAGCCAAAGTGGATCTTGACCAAATACTTGGCTACCTTTTGCTGCACCAGTTAAGACCTCATAAGTACCACCAAGAGCTGTGTAGTTCATTGGGATAGTCAACATGTGGTGAAGACCAAATGGCAAGAGCAAACGTTCCAATGTACCATACAAGAATGGTGCAAGGATTGGAGCAGTTTCTTGTGAGTTAGCAATCCAGATACCAAAGCTATTGATACCAGTTTGCACAAGTGGCCAGAAAGCTGAAAGTACAATTGCAGCAATTATTGAACGAAGAATAACTACAAATGGTACAAAACGTTTTCCGTTAAAGAATGAAAGTGCATCAGGAAGCTTACGGAAGTTATAGTATTTATTGTAAGCAGTTGCTCCAATAAAACCAGAAATAATCCCTACGAAGACACCCATGTTAAGTGCTGGGGCTTCCATTACACTAATGAAGTAATCAGCAACTTTGATTGATCCACCAAAGAGTGTTGTTACCATAGCTTCTGGATTTTTCAACATATCTCCTGATACGCCAAAAATTGTACCAGTGATACGATTGATTAGGATAAAGGCAAGACCTGCCGCAAACGCACCACCAGCGCGTTCCTTAGCCCAGCTTCCTCCAATAGCGAGGGCGAACAAGATATGAAGGTTAACGATAACTCCCCAACCGATTTGCTCTAGTACACCACCAGTAATAACGAGTGGTGCAAAGGTTGGGTTAATCATCACGATAGACTTACCGATTGAAATCATCAAACCAGCAGCCGGCATAACCGCGATAACCACCATCAAAGCCTTACCGAATTTTTGCCAAAACTCGAAAGACAAGACATTTTTGAATGTATCTTTCATCATTCAAATCTCCTTTATTTTTATTTAGGCAAACGTTTTACGAAAACGTTTGCACTTAACTATGTATTAATTATACCACTTTAATTTTTTTTGTAAAGGCTTTTATTAAAAAAATAAGAAAAAAAGAAAGTTTTTATACTTCCTTTTTTATATTTGTATTGTTATGATAATACTCTGAAAATATGCTATCAAACCTTTAAGAAGCGTCGCATTGAAATTCCTGATCCAATTGAACCGATAAAAATTCCAATGACAAACAATAAGGCAATCATCAGTGGACTGAATACTTCTGGTGAAATCATAGAAAGGTTTTGACCTACTAATGACTTATTAACAGATTGGTAAACCATTTGATAAACAACTAGTACTAAAACCGATGGAAGAGTTGCTCCAAGCAATCCGATGAAAGCCCCCTCAAGTAGGAATGGTCCTCGAATATAGCTATTCTTGGCACCAACTAAGCGCATAATTTGAATTTCGCGACTGCGAGAAATAATGGTAATACGAATGGTATTAGAAATCAAGAAGACTGCTATGAAAATCAAGAGGCCCGCAATAACTAGTCCCCAGACACGAATAAATGAGGCTAACTTAAACAAGCGTTCTGTATTAGCACCACCATCTTGAACTTCTGATACACCTTCAATTTTCTTAGCCTCTTCCGCTACTGTCTTTACATCACTTGGTGTCTTAGTATCTACAATATATGCATCATAGAGAGGATTGGCGTCACCATCAAAGATTTTCCAGTTATCCCCCATTGTCTCAGTTAATTTTTCGTATTGTTCTTCTTTACTTGAAAAAGTAACACTCTTAACTGTAGACATCCCCTTCAAAGCATTATATACCTTGTGGTAGTCATTATTTGTAACAGTTTGACCTTCTTTTTCAATAGTCTCACTATTATCAGCTACGTCCTTACGAATGTATACCATTACTCGAACATTATTTTCAATATCTGTAGCTAGTTTAGCCGTATTAAAGATAACAGATGCAAATATTGCAACCAAGGTCAAAGTAATCATAACTGAACTGACAGCAGCTACTGTCATCCAGCCATTTCGTTTCAAACTTTTTAACGATTCAAATAAATGACGAAAAAATCTACTAATCATCGTATCCATATTCTCCTTTAGCTTCGTCACGAACGACACGGCCATTTTCAATGGCAATGACACGGTGGCGCAAGGTATTTACAATCTGGCTATTATGAGTCGCCATCAAAATAGTTGTCCCTTGTAGGTTAATCCGTTCCAAGAGATTCATAATTTCCCATGAATTATCCGGGTCCAGGTTTCCTGTTGGTTCATCGGCTATCAATACTTTGGGATTATTTACAATGGCACGCGCAATCGCAATCCGCTGTTGCTCTCCACCTGAGAGCTCATTGGGGAAAGAACGAACCTTGTGCTTCAACCCAACCAAGTCCAAAACTTCCATCACACGTTTTTTGATATTACGGCGATTTTCCCCAATTACTTCCATAGCGTAAGCAATATTTTCATATACCGTTTTCTTTGGCAAGAGTTTATAGTCCTGGAAGACAACCCCAACACTACGACGTAGAAGCGGGACATCTTTCTTTTTAATCTTAACCAGATTAAAACCAGCAACTGATAGGCTTCCTTTATCGATTTTTACTTCACGATACAGAGAACGAATAAAGGTTGACTTCCCTGCTCCTGAAGGACCTACGATATAAGCAAATTCCCCTGGTTGAATGCTGACCGAAACACCGCGTAGGGCAGTCGTTCCGTTGTCGTATTTTTTGACGACATCTCTCATTTCAATGATTGACATGTGAGTTCCTTTCTATCTTAGCTGATTCGCCACTTGAGGTAGGCATCGATAAAACCATCTAGGTCTCCATCCATAACCTTATCTACCTGCGCAACTTCAAAGCTAGTTCGATGATCTTTTACCATGGTATAAGGCGTGAAGACATAAGAACGGATTTGGCTTCCCCATGTGATTTCTTTTTTCTCACCCTTGAGGGAATCTACCTCCGCAGCTTTCTTTTCTTGCTCCATTTGATAGAGCTTAGCCTGCAACATCTTCATGGCACGATCTCTATTTCCATATTGAGTACGATCGACCGTTGACTGGACGACAGTTCCCGTAGGAATATGTGTCAAACGCACACCTGTTGAAACTTTATTGACGTTCTGTCCACCAGCACCACCTGAACGGAAGGTGTCCATCTTGATATCATCTTCACGGATTTCCACTTCAATGGTATCATCAAGCTCAGGCATCACTTCTACAGATGTGAAAGAGGTATGGCGACGTTTGGCAGAGTCAAATGGTGAAATTCGCACCAAACGGTGCACACCCATTTCTGACTTGAGAAGGCCGTAGGCATTAGGCCCTTCAAATGATAAGGTTACTGACTTGATACCAGCCTCATCACCTGCTTGGTAATCCAATACTTCCACTTTAAAGCCTTTAGCATTACCATAACGAGTGTACATACGAAGCAACATATCACCCCAGTCCTGAGCCTCAGTACCACCGGATCCTGGATGGATTTCCAAAATCGCATTATTATGGTCATAAGGTTCTGACAAGAGCAAGGTCATCTCGTAACTGGTCATCATCTTATCAAGTTCTGATAACTGCTCAACCAGTTCCTCATGCACTGAATCATCTTCTGCTAAAAAGTCCAATAAAATTTCAACTTCATCCTGCAACTCTTCCATTTTGTGGAAGGTGTTGTAGGTGTTTTTTAATTCATTTAATTCTTGCGACGTTTTTTGGGCCGCGATATTATCGTTCCAAAAATCAGGTTCTGTCATCTTGTTTTCCAAGATGGCAATCTCTTCCTCTAGACCCTCTAGGTCAAAGAGACCCCCTGAAAGAAGCTAATTTTTCACGATTTGCGTCAATTTTTTGACGAATTTCTGAAATGTCCATAAATACTCCTTTTTTACATCATTTCATTATAGCATATTTTATCATTTCTTTCCATCTTTTGCTCTAATACCCTTTTCATGAAAAAAGAACCGTAAAAAAGAACGTAAAAAGAAGCCTTTCGGCTTCCCTTCTTACAAGACTTTTGCTGAAGTACGAGTAATTTCTTCTACTTGAATATTCTCTGATTCAAATTTTTCTTTCAAGGCTGGTAAATCAATTGAGCCATCGATTTGAACTTCGATAATCACCTTACCATCTTTACGCGGAATATTTACTGTATGAGAGATATTCAAATTTTCTTCTGCAATCAAAGAAACAAT
>CAJPJN010000054.1:0-9663 GCA_905369855.1 Streptococcus oralis
AAATGAGAGAGATACCTGCGATAAAGCAAAGTGTTCGAATCAAACCTGACCAGAGAACCTTTCTCCCAAACAAAGAAAAACTTTTTGCGCTTTCCTGATCATCCAGCAAAATTCCAGTATAAACTGGTAACAGAGGAAAAATACAAGGGGAAAAGAAAGACAAGACCCCTGCTAAAAAAACGGAGATTGAAAATACTATCGTTTCCAATAAAGAACCAACTTTCTTAATAATTCATATCCTATTGTACTATAATCAAGTTTATTTGTATGATTTCTGCTACGCAAATTAAATTATCCTGTGTTTAAAATATCTTTTCTGTCACCAGCTAATTCAGATTTTGCCCCCTATACACAAAAAAAGCCTATCGACCAAGTTAGAAAGCTTGATACAATAGGCTTTTTAAAGGCTGATTATTTAACAGCGTCTTTAAGAGCTTTACCAGCTTTGAATGCTGGAACTTTAGAAGCTGCAATTGTGATTTCTTTACCAGTTTGTGGGTTGCGACCTTTACGTGCAGCACGCTCACGAACTTCAAAGTTACCAAAACCGATCAATTGAACTTTTTCACCAGCTGCAAGGTAGTCAGCTACTGCTGCGAATACAGCTTCAACTGCTGCTGCTGAGTCTTTCTTAGTCAATTCTGTAGCTTCTGCTACTTTAGCGATCAAATCTTGTTTGTTTGCCATGTTAATGATTCCTCCAATTTAATTTCTAATTAACAAATATAATCATATCCTAAAATCCCTTATAGGTCAAGTTAAAAACGCTATTTATTCGCATTTTCTTTATTTTTTTAGGAGTTTTTTAGGAATTGTAACGAACTAAAATAGCCCAAGCGTTCTCACCCGTGTGAGTTTGAATAATAGAGCCCGTTTCCAAAACTGAAATTGGCTTTTCAACATAAGCTTGTAAGCTTTCTTTCGTCTCTTTTGCCCAATCAGCACTACCAGAATATGAAATTCCAATCTCTGCTACAGAACGTTCAGAGAGCGATATTATCAACTCATCTAACCATTTTTTAAAGGTTTTAGCTCCACGACCTTTAACGATTGGCTGCAATTCATGATCCTTCATCTGCATGACAACACGGATATTGAGAAGGGAACTCAACAATCCAGTTACACGGCCAATTCGTCCACCTTTTACTAAATTTTCCAAAGTTGAAACGCCAATATAGAGTTCTGTGTGGTTTTTAACCTCTTCTACATGAGATAAAATTTCCTCCATATCTTTGCCTTCTTGTGCTAATTTAGCAGCTTCTACAACTTGGAATTTCAAGGCTTGGTCAGTAAAGGAACTATCGATAACTGTCACGTCGGCAGTAGATAGGCTGGCACCCTGGCGCGCTGCTTCTACAGTACCAGAAAGGGCATGAGACATATGAATAGCAAGAATATGGCTACCATCCTTGCATAGGTCTTCAAAAACTTCAGCGAAGACACCTACAGGTGGTTGACTTGTCTTAGGAAGATTCTTACTTGCTTGCATCAACTGAAGAAATTTACCTTCTTCTTTCAAATCAGCATCCGAATAAACAACATTATCGATCATTACAGATAATGGAACAATAGTGATACCTAATTGATTTACGAGTTCTGGTTCAATAGTAACAGATGAATCGGTTACAATCTTAATTTTTGTCATAGTATCAATCTTTCTATTTTAGGATTCAGATTGTTTTTCTTACTTCTAATTATATCAAAAAAAGATTAAAAATCCTAATGGAGTCATTCAAATTTTCCTTAAAAATTTGATATAATTTACTTATAAGAAAAGAGGTGTCCTATGATTAAAAAAATTTATCCCATTTTAACCATTTTACTAGGTGCTGCTATTTATGCTTTTGGGCTGACTTATTTTGTAGTTCCTCATCATCTCTTTGAAGGAGGGGCGACAGGTATTACCCTCATCACCTTTTATCTTTTTAAAATCCCTGTTTCTCTCATGAACCTGCTGATTAATATTCCCCTTTTCATCCTGGCTTGGAAAATCTTTGGAGCCAAATCCCTCTATTCTAGTTTACTAGGAACCTTAGCTTTGTCCGCCTGGTTAGCCTTTTTTGAGCGTATTCCCCTTCATATTGATCTTCAAGGTGATTTACTAATCACTGCCCTTATAGCTGGGATTCTATTGGGAATTGGTCTTGGAATTATCTTTAATGCTGGAGGTACAACTGGTGGTACTGATATTCTAGCTCGCATTCTCAATAAATACACTCATATATCCATGGGGAAACTGCTCTTTATCTTAGATTTTTGTATTCTCATGCTCATTCTCCTAATCTTCAAAGACTTGAGATTGGTTTCCTACACGCTCTTATTTGATTTTATCGTTTCTCGTGTCATTGATTTGATTTGATAAGTTTGTTATTCTGGTAAAGTATTTATGATTATCACAAAACGTCCTTATCAACTTGCTAAGTCGATTAATGATGACCTATGAAGAGGTGTTACTTTTATCTCAGGTCAAGGTTACTATAGTAAAGAAAATTTGAAAATCATCTACTGTATTGTCGGTAGAAATGAAATTGTGAAAATGAAGGAAATGATTCATCGAATCGATCCTCAAGCCTTTATAACCATTACAGAAGCCCATGAAATCCTTGGAGAAGGCTTCACCTTTGAAAAAGAATAAAAAGAGGTAGTGTAGTGACCTCAAAAGTTAGACTAAATCATCTATCTTTTGGGTTACAGACAACCTCTTTTTTAATTACTCAAACTCTTAAGACCAATTGCGAGCTACTTCTTCATCTGCCTTTAACTGATCCACTAATTGATCAACTGAGTCAAATTTGGTCATATCTCGAATGCGATCAAGCCAATAAACCATGACAGTCTCACCATAAATATCTTGATTAAAATCAAAAATATTGACTTCAAAACGTGCTTCTTCTCCATCAAAGGTCACATTTTTCCCGACACTAGCCATAGCACGATATTTCTGTCTTTGAATCTCAACATCAACGACATAAACGCCATCTGCTGGCATATAAGTGCGGTCTAAAAGTACCAAATTCGCCGTTGGATAACCAATGGTGCGACCACGAGCATTACCATGAACCACCATACCTCTTGATGGAAGCGGTGCCCCCAAAAGTTCTCCTGCTTCTTTCACATTTCCATCTAAAATAGCTTGACGGATACGAGTTGAACTAATCTTTCCTTTCTCATCTTCTACAGGTGGAACGATAATGACTTCTCCATCAAAGTAATCCTTTAAGTCTTCTGCCGTTTTTTGGTCAGAACCAAATGTATAATCAAAACCTGCAACAATAATTTTGGCATTCATAGCCTTGATATAAGTTGCAAAAAATTCTTCTGCCGTGAGACTAGCGAATTGACTACTAAAATCAAGGAGATATAATTCTTCTACACCTTCGCGCTTTAATTTTCTTTCACGTTCAGCAGGATTCAAAATATGTAAAAACAAATCCGGATGATAAGGCTCTAAAGCAATCTTTGGAGATTCATTAAAGGTCATAACGACGATAGGCAATAAATCCTTTCTCGCAGCCTTATTGGCAACACGAAATAATTCTTGATGCCCCTTGTGTATACCATCAAAATAGCCGAGAACAACGACTGAATCAGATGGTGTGCCAATATCTTTATGGTTTTTTATAGGAATAGTAATAATCATAAAATAATTATATCATAGCGATAGCTATTTCTGGAACAGAAAATCTGAAATGTCGTTTTTTTAACCTGAAATAACCATTTTTGCAAAATGCAGCACCGTGCAAACATATATTGACTCTGATATACTAGAATTACAAAAAAGAGGAACGATTGACAACATAAGCCATTCCTAATTTATTCTTATAGCATCACAATTTAGAGTCATTCTTGAGTGAAGAACTGATAGTTGAATAGCCTGCACTAATATCGTAAAAACCAGCGTTTTTTGACGCTGGCTTTTTAACTGTGAAAATTCTTTCTCAACTAGATTGCTTCTGTAACAAAACTACGGCTTTCCAATACTTTGAGCATGGCATTAGCTGTATCTAGGGCTGTGAAGAGGGGCACTCCGTGTTCAATGGCTGAACGACGAATTTGCTCACCATCTTCATCAGCAGTTCGTTTTGTTCCTACTGTGTTAATAATAGCTTGAATTCTTCCTTTGCGAACAAAGCTTGGAATATCCTTATCGTCATCACCAATCTTACCAACAGGTTGGGCTTGCAATCCATGACTGGCAAAGAAGGCTGCTGTCCCTTCTGTCGCAAGGATTCCATAGCCAATATTTTGGAAACGACGAGCCAAGTCCAAGGCTTCTTCTTTGGCATCATCAGCGATGGTAAATACAACGTTACCAAAAGTTGGCAAGTGTAAGTAAGAAGCTTCAAAAGCCTTATAGAGAGCTTTTTCTAAAGTCGTATCAGAACCCATAACTTCCCCTGTTGACTTCATTTCAGGACCAAGTAAGCTGTCTACCTTAGCTAGTTTGGTAAAGGAGAAGACAGGTGCCTTGATATGAACGCGAGTGCTTTCAGGGTAAAGTCCATCTTGGTAGCCAAGTTCTGATAAACTTTGACCAAGAATGAGCTTGGTTGCTACTTGAGCCATAGGGATATTGGTCACTTTAGAAAGAAATGGAACCGTACGGCTGGCACGTGGATTGACCTCAATAACATAGACTTTTTCATCCTTGATGACAAACTGGATGTTCATCATTCCAAGGCAGTTAAGACCGATTGCTAGGCGTTTAGTATAGTCTGCGATTGTTTCTTGCACCTTTTGCGACAAGGTTTGTGGTGGGTAAACGGCCATTGAGTCACCTGAGTGAACACCAGCACGTTCAATATGCTCCATGATACCTGGGATGAGGACATTTTGTCCGTCTGAAATGGCATCAACTTCGCATTCTTGCCCAACGATGTAAGAGTCAACAAGAACTGGGTGGTCTGGACTAGCCTTAACAGCAGTTCGCATGTAAGAACGAAGGTCTTCTTCGTTTTCAACGATTTCCATGGCACGTCCACCAAGTACATAAGATGGGCGGACAAGAACTGGGAAGCCAATCTTGCGAGCTGCAAGCACTGCTTCTTCTTCATTGGTAGCCGTTTGTCCTGGTGGCTGTGGAATATCCAGGTCTTTTAGAGCTTGCTCGAAGAGGTCACGGTCTTCGGCACGGTCTAGGTCAGCAACCTGTGTCCCAAGGATGGTCACACCTGCTTTTGCCAATGGCTCCGCAAGGTTGATGGCTGTTTGACCACCGAACTGAACGATAACCCCTTTTGGTTGCTCCAAGTCAATGACATTCATAACATCTTCGAATGTCAATGGCTCAAAGTAAAGTTTATCTGATACAGAGAAGTCTGTAGAAACGGTCTCTGGGTTTGAGTTCATGATGATGGCTTCGTAGCCAGCAGCCTGGATAGCCTTAACCGAGTGAACAGTTGCGTAGTCAAACTCAACCCCTTGACCGATACGGATTGGACCTGAACCTAGGACTAGTACAGATTCCTTATCAGATCTGATAGATTCATTTTCCCAACCATAGGTTGAATAGAAATATGGTGTTTCAGAGTCAAACTCTGCCGCACAAGTATCTACCATCTTGTAGACTGGGACAATCTTGTTTTCCAAACGAAGCTGACGAACTTGGTCTGCAGTCGTTTCCCAAAGTTCAGCAATCTTACGGTCTGAAAATCCATTTAGTTTAGCCGTTTTCAAAACGTCTAGATCTTGTGGATGAGCTCCCAACTCCTGTTCAATTTCAAAGATATGCAAGAGTTTATCCAGATAGAAGATATCAATCTTAGTCAATTCAGCAATTTCTTCTGGTGTGTAACCACGGCGAATAGCTTCTGATACATAGAAGAGACGATCATCTTGGGCTTTCACAACCTTTTCAATCAAGGCATCATCAGAAACTGATGCAAGTTCAGGTATTTCATTGTGATGAACCCCAATTTCAAGGGAACGACAAGCCTTAAGGAGAGATTCCTCGATGTTACGACCGATTGCCATGACTTCTCCAGTCGCCTTCATCTGGGTACCAAGACGGCGCTCACCTTTTTCAAACTTGTCAAATGGGAAACGCGGAATCTTGGCAACCACGTAGTCAAGGGCAGGTTCAAACATGGCATAGGTTGAACCTGTAACTGGGTTGATGACGTCATCCAAAGTCAAACCTACTGCAATCTTAGCAGCCAACTTAGCAATCGGATATCCTGTCGCCTTAGAAGCAAGGGCTGACGAACGCGATACACGAGGATTTACTTCGATAACATAATACTTGAAACTATGCGGATCAAGGGCCAGCTGAACATTACATCCACCTTCAATCTTGAGGGCACGAATAATGCTCAAGCTTGCGTCACGAAGCATTTGGTTTTCATAGTCTGACATGGTTTGGGCAGGGGCAAATACAATGGAATCCCCTGTGTGAATCCCAACTGGGTCAAAGTTTTCCATGTTACAAACAACCAAAGCATTGTCAGCTGAGTCACGCATCACTTCGTATTCGATTTCCTTGAAACCTGCAATCGAACGTTCAATCAAACATTGGGTAACAGGTGACAATTTCAAACCATTTTCAGCGATTTCACGCAATTCTTCCTCGTTGGCACACATACCACCACCAGTACCACCAAGTGTAAAGGCTGGACGAACGATAACTGGGTAGCCAATTGTTGCTGCAAAGGCGACTGCTTCTTCGACAGTGTTAACAATTTCAGATTCTGGAATTGGTTGGTTGAGCTCTTCCATCAATTGTTTAAAGAGATCACGGTCCTCCGCTTGGTCAATGGCAGATAATTTAGTTCCCAGAAGCTCAACACCAAGCTCATCAAGGATACCATTTTTAGACAATTCCATGACCATATTAAGACCAGTTTGTCCACCAAGGGTTGGAAGCAAGGCATCTGGACGTTCCTTACGAAGAATACGTGTCACAAACTCAAGTGTAATCGGTTCAATATAAACCTTATCAGCAATTTCCTTGTCCGTCATGATGGTTGCAGGATTTGAGTTAACCAAGACAACCTCATAACCTTCCTCTTTCAAAGACAAGCAAGCCTGGGTCCCAGCGTAGTCAAACTCAGCAGCCTGACCAATAATAATCGGACCAGAACCAATCACCATAATTTTTTGAATATCAGTACGTTTAGGCATAGTTTATGATACAAAGCCCGTAAAGAACACAGTGAAAATAGGAAACTCGGTGCAGACGCCTTTAGCGTCAAGACTATGTTTATCTTTTTCACACAGTTCTTAGGGCGTGTTCACTTCCGCGAACAATGTATCTTCTCCTTTCTATTCGGCAACTCTCAGGTTGCCATTAAATAAATTCTCCGACGATTTTTTAGCGAAACGATACTTTTCGGTAAAAAATCTAGTGCAGGGAGTTTTTAGTTCGCCTGATAGCGACTAAAAGAAACGACCTGCCTTTCTATTCGTCGCCTCACAGAGCGACATTAAATAAGATACAAAGGACGAATAGAAAGCGATTGAATTTTAGGAAACTAAGGAAGGATTGACAATCCAAGTTGGTTTCTCTAAATTCCGAGCTTTCCGTCCGTGTTCAGTTACATAAATTCTCCGACGAGCTTTTACTCGTTCTTAGTTTGATTGTTTAAAAGCTTCCATCATCTCGATAAACTCATCAAATAGGTAGCTTGCGTCGTGTGGACCAGGGGCTGCATCTGGATGGTATTGAACAGAGAAAGCAGGTTGGTATCTGTGACGCACACCTTCAACTGACTTGTCATTGATTTCTTCGTGGGTGATAATCAAGTGTTCTGGCAAATCCTCACGGCTGACTGCATAACCATGGTTTTGGCTGGTGAAGTCTACTCGTCCTGTAGCAATTTCACGTACCGCATGGTTGAAT
Source organism: Streptococcus oralis (assembly GCA_905369855.1). Lineage (GTDB taxonomy): Bacteria > Bacillota > Bacilli > Lactobacillales > Streptococcaceae > Streptococcus > Streptococcus oralis_BN. Next base: position 7,838 of record CAJPJN010000054.1, read on the forward strand.
CCACGGTGACCAAACTTCATCTTGTAAGTCTTTGCCCCGTTTGCCATAGCAAAGAGTTGATGTCCCATACAAATACCAAAGATTGGAATTTTTCCTTGCACACCACGAATCATGTCCAGTGCCTGTGGAACATCTTCTGGGTTACCTGGCCCATTTGACAACATAACTCCGTCAGGATTGAGATGGAGAATTTCTTCAGCCGTTGTCGAATAAGGAACAACCGTCACGTTACAGTTGCGTTTAGAAAGTTCACGTAAGATTGAGTGCTTGAGACCAAAGTCCACTAGCACCACGCTCAAACCAACTCCTGGAGCTGGATAGGATGTTTTAGTAGAAACCTGCTTGATATTGTCTGTCGGCAAAACTGTTGCTTGGAGCTGGTCCGTCACATGATCCATGCTGTCCCCAACATGAGTCAAAGTTGCACGCATGGTACCATGCTTACGGATAATCTTGGTAAGTGCACGCGTATCAATCCCGGAAATACCCGGAATTTTCTTGGCTTTCAAAAATTCATCTAGCGTCATTTGGTTGCGCCAGTTGCTTGCTCGACGCGCTTCTTCAAAAACAACGACTCCCTTACAAGTTGGAATAATGGATTCGTAATCATCACGGTTGATTCCATAATTTCCTACCAAAGGATAAGTAAAGGTCAAGATTTGTCCATTATAAGACTGGTCTGTAATGGATTCTTGGTAGCCGGTCATTCCTGTATTAAAGACAATTTCGCCTGTTACATCAATATCTGCTCCGAAGGCCTTGCCTTCAAAAACTGTGCCATCTTCTAATACTAGAAGTCTTTTTGTCATATTTTCACCTCTCGTGGACGCTCACTGGCGTCTTTTAACGTCTTGTGTTTTAGTTGGCGTTTCTACTCGCCAGTACGGATTCTAAGATTGCCATTCGAACAAAGACACCATTGGTCATTTGTTGGACAATCCGTGATTTTGGTGCTTCAACCAAGTGGTCTGCGATTTCTACATCACGATTGACTGGAGCTGGGTGCATAAGGATTGCTGTTTCTTTCAAACAATCATAACGTTCTTGAGTCAAGCCATGTTGGGCATGGTAGTCTTCTTTTGAAAAGACAGCTCCACTTTCATGGCGTTCATGTTGAACACGGAGAAACATCATGACATCCACTTGATCAATGATTTCATCAATGGTTACAAACTGTCCATAGTCTGCAAACTCTTGACTTCTCCATTCCTCAGGTCCAGCAAAGAAAAGTTCAGCTCCCAAGCGTTTCAAAATCTGCATATTGGATTTGGCAACGCGTGAGTGGTCCAAGTCACCTGCAATAGCAACCTTAAGACCCTCAAAGTGACCAAATTCCTCATAAATAGTCATCAAATCAAGCAAGCTCTGGCTAGGGTGTTGGCCCGAACCATCTCCACCATTGATGATGGAAGTCGTAATCGTCGGACTAGCAATCAACTCTCTGTAGTAGTCGACCTCTGGGTGACGGATCACACAGACATCCACTCCTAAAGCAGACAGAGTCAAAATGGTATCATAAAGTGTCTCACCCTTATTGACTGAACTAGTCTTCACATCAAAGTCAAGTCGTTCCAGCCCCAGTTTAATCTCTGCGACTTCAAAGGACTTATGCGTCCGTGTAGAATCCTCAAAGAAAAGATTAGAAACAATCGAGTGGTTTTCATAGGGAAGCTGAGCTCCGTTTTTAAACTCAATTCCTCGCTTGATCAATTTCATCACTTGATCGACAGTGAGGTCTTCCATGGACACCACATGGTTCAATGCTTATTGATTTTCTGACATGGCTACTCCTTTATCTTTCTAAGCTTCTTCAGTAATCAGAACTC
>CAJPJN010000055.1:0-9519 GCA_905369855.1 Streptococcus oralis
TAACAGCCAACACCTCTCCTACCATTTCAGGGTCCAGGGCTGAAGTTGGCTCGTCAAAGAGCAAGACATCAGGTTCCATAGCTAAACCACGCGCGATGGCAATCCGTTGTTGCTGGCCACCTGACAAACTCTGAGGGTAAGCATCTGCCTTATCTGGTAAACCAACTTTTTCCAAAAGTTCCTTAGCTCTCTTCTCTGCAACTTCCTTACTTTCACCTTTAGTCTTGATAGGAGACAAGGTGATATTTTCCATCACAGTCATATTAGGAAAGAGATTAAATTGTTGGAAAACCATGCCCATCTTCTCACGCATGGCAAACAGGTCATTCTTCTTGTCCGTAATATCGACTCCCTCAAAGATAACCTTCCCCTTGGTTGCTTCTTCCAACAAATTCATAGAGCGAAGCAAGGTAGATTTCCCACTTCCTGAAGGACCAATGATAACGACAACTTCTCCTCTTTTAATCTCGAGGTTGATGCCCTTCAATACTTCATTCTTTCCAAAGGATTTATGTAAATTTTCAATTTTTATCAAGGTTTCTGTCATTATTTCTTATCTCCTTGTCCCATACGTTTTTCAAAAGTTTTCAAGGCTACTGTCAAAATAGAGGTCATAATCAAGTAATAAAAGGCTGCAAATAAAAGTGGTGTTAAGGGTAGATAGGTTGTTGTAGAAACTGTTGTAGCCCCATTCCACAACTCCATAACACCGATAGCTGATAAGAGGGAGCTGTCCTTGATAATGGTGATAAATTCGTTCCCCAATGCTGGCAAAATATTTTTGATTGCTTGTGGCAAAATCACATACCTCATAGCATTTTTAGGACGAATCCCTAGAGAATAGGCCGCTTCTAGCTGACCTTTTGGAACCGCATTGATTCCAGCACGAACAGTCTCAGAAACATAAGCACCACTGTTCATAGAGATAATCAAAATCCCTGGAATCAAACGAGAAAGGTCAACACCCAAAATTCCAACCTGAATAGTCGGGGCATTGATGTGCATAAGGGCAAAGGCAATCATAATCTGAACCATCATCGGTGTCCCACGGAAAATCCAAACGTACAAGTTGGCCAGCCAGACAAGCGGTTTAAACTTTGAACGTTGCCCAAAAGCCAAGACAACACCCAAAATAGTTCCCAAAAAGACAACACAGATAGAAATGAGAACCGTCACAACAGCCCCATAGTTAAAATAAGGTAAATACTTAGGTAAAAAAGAAAAATTCATAGTCACACTGCTTTCTAAAATAGAATACTGTATGATTATAACATGTATTGAATTAAAATTCAAACTTTTTATCCGATTTATTCAAAAAAACTTTAAGCTGGTAGAATTAGCGAGAAATCTTAGTTTTTTCTAGGCAAGTTGGCCTCCTTTATGGTAAAATAGTAACGATAAGAAATGAAGGAGAATCAAAATGGAATCACATTTGGTTAGAATCATCAACCGCCTTGAAGCAATGGCTAAAGACGGCGGAAATTTAAAACGTAATTTTGAACGCGAAGGAGTTGTTGTTGCAGAAGTTGCATACAGCCACGACGAAGAAAACGGCTCAATCTTTACCCTTCGTGATGTCGAAGCTCGCGAAACTTATACGTTTGACAGCATTGACTTGATTGCAATGGAGATTTACGAACTCCTCTACTAATCTAAAACAAGCTGGGATTGTCCCTGCATGTCTAACCAAAATCCTTTTTGTCTCACAAATAGGATTTTTTTATAGTCCAAATTCACAAAGATTTTCATTGTAACAACTTCTCAAAGCTGCAATCTTTTTACTTGCTTTACACCCCAATCCTGTTATAATGAGAGTATAGAAATTTGACTATTTTTGACCTTTAAACAGGTCAGGCTAAAGAAAGAAATGAGGTAGATGTATGCTTTGTCAAAACTGTAAAATCAATGACTCAACAATTCATCTTTATACCAATCTCAATGGAAAACAAAAACAAATTGACCTCTGTCAAAACTGCTATAAGATTATCAAAACAGATCCTAACAATAGCCTCTTTAAAGGTATGACGGATCTGAACAATCGTGACTTTGATCCCTTTGGTGATTTCTTCAATGACCTAAACAATTTTAGACCTTCTAACAACACTCCTCCGACTCCCCCAACCCAATCAGGTGGAGGTTACGGTGGAAATGGCGGTTATGGTTCCCAAAATCGTGGACCTGCTCAAACTCCTCCACCAAGCCAAGAAAAAGGCCTGCTGGAAGAATTTGGTATCAACGTAACTGAAATTGCCCGTCGTGGAGATATAGATCCCGTTATTGGACGCGATGATGAGATTATCCGTGTCATTGAGATTCTCAATCGCAGAACCAAGAATAATCCTGTTCTTATCGGTGAACCTGGTGTCGGAAAAACGGCCGTTGTCGAAGGTCTAGCTCAGAAAATAGTCGATGGTGATGTCCCACATAAACTCCAAGGTAAACAAGTCATCCGTCTAGATGTGGTTAGCCTGGTTCAAGGAACAGGGATCCGTGGACAATTTGAAGAACGCATGCAAAAACTCATGGAAGAAATTCGCAAACGTGAGGACATCATCCTCTTTATCGATGAAATCCATGAAATTGTTGGTGCTGGTTCTGCGGGCGATGGCAATATGGATGCAGGAAACATCCTCAAACCAGCTCTTGCTCGTGGCGAACTGCAACTGGTCGGTGCTACCACCCTCAATGAATACCGTATCATTGAAAAAGATGCGGCCCTAGAACGTCGTATGCAGCCTGTTAAAGTCGATGAACCAACGGTGGAGGAAACAATCACTATCCTCAAAGGGATTCAAAAGAAATACGAAGACTACCACCACGTTCAATATACCGATGCTGCAATTGAAGCAGCTGCAACTCTTTCCAATCGCTACATCCAAGATCGCTTCTTGCCTGACAAGGCCATCGACCTCCTGGATGAAGCTGGTTCTAAGATGAACTTGACCTTGAATTTTGTGGATCCTAAAGTCATTGATCAGCGCTTGATTGAAGCTGAAAATCTCAAATCTCAAGCTACACGAGAGGAAGATTTTGAGAAGGCCGCCTACTTCCGCGACCAGATTGCCAAGTATAAGGAAATGCAAAAGAAAAAGGTCACAGACCAAGATACTCCTATCATCAGTGAGAAAACCATTGAGCACATTATCGAGCAGAAAACCAATATCCCTGTTGGTGATTTGAAAGAGAAAGAACAATCTCAACTCATCCATCTAGCTGAAGACCTCAAGTCTCATGTTATTGGCCAAGATGATGCAGTCGATAAGATTGCCAAGGCTATTCGCCGGAATCGTGTCGGTCTCGGTACGCCTAACCGTCCAATTGGAATCTTCCTCTTCGTCTTACCAACTGGCGTCGGTAAGACAGAACTTTCCAAACAACTAGCTATCGAACTCTTTGGTTCTGCTGACAGTATGATTCGCTTTGATATGAGTGAATATATGGAAAAACACAGTGTAGCGAAATTAGTTGGTGCCCCTCCAGGTTATGTCGGCTACGATGAGGCTGGGCAATTAACTGAAAAAGTTCGCCGCAATCCATATTCTCTTATTCTCTTGGATGAAGTAGAGAAAGCCCATCCAGATGTTATGCATATGTTCCTTCAAGTATTGGACGATGGTCGTTTGACAGATGGGCAAGGACGTACCGTTAGCTTCAAGGACGCTATCATCATCATGACTTCAAATGCAGGTACAGGTAAGGCAGAAGCCAGCGTTGGATTTGGGGCCGCTCGCGAAGGACGTACCAATTCTGTTCTCGGTGAACTCGGTAACTTCTTTAGCCCAGAGTTTATGAACCGTTTTGATGGTATTATCGAATTTAAGGCTCTCAGCAAGAATAACCTCCTTCAGATTGTCGTGCTCATGCTAGCAGATGTTAACAAGCGTCTTTCAAGTAACAACATTCATTTAGATGTAACTGACAAAGTCAAGGAAAAGTTGGTTGACCTTGGTTATGATCCAAAAATGGGAGCACGCCCACTTCGTCGTACTATTCAAGACTATATTGAGGACGCAATCACTGACTACTACCTTGAAAATCCAAGCGAAAAAGACCTCAAGGCAGTTATGACCAGCAAGGGCAAGATTCAAATTAAGTCTGCCAAAAAAGCTGAAGTAAAAACTTCTGAAAAAGAAGTATAAATCCTATAGAAAAGGAGTAGAAAATGAAAATTTTCTGCTCCTTTTTATTAAAATAACTATAAGTTCTTGACAGCTCGGCCTTTGTCCATTAAGATAATAATAAAGATAATAAATAATGAGGAAAATCCAATGGCAAACCCAACTTTCGGAGAAAAGAAAGCAAATACAGACTATGTTGCACGCTATGGCGTATATGCAGTTATCCCTGATGCTGAACAAAAACAAATTGTTCTTGTTCAAGCACCTAATGGTGCTTGGTTCCTACCAGGTGGTGAAATTGAAGCAGGTGAAAATCATCAAGAAGCCCTAAAGCGTGAATTGATTGAAGAGCTTGGCTTTACAGCTGAAATTGGTACCTATTACGGACAAGCTGACGAATATTTCTATTCTCGTCACCGTGACACCTACTACTACAATCCAGCCTACCTCTATGAAGCGATTTCTTTCAAAGAAGTGCAAAAGCCACTAGAAGACTTTAATCATATTGCCTGGTTCCCTATTGACGAGGCTATTGAGAACCTCAAACGTGGTAGCCATAAATGGGCCATTCAATCTTGGAAAAAACAGCATAAGATTGACTAAATCAAGCGACTTTATTCAAAAAGTGCTATAATAGTATTAGAAAATCGGAGGAAATATTATGAAGCTTATCAATACGACAAACTCACACTCGCAACTTGTAAAAAGCCAGCTAGAGAGTACAGATGCAACCCTTGTTGAGGTCTATTCTGCTGGAAATACTGATGTTATTTTTACCCAAGCTCCGCTTCACTATGAAATCCTCATCTCAAACAAACACCGCGCTATTCGCGAACCTGAAATCGAAGCTATTCAAGAATTTTTCTTGAAACGTAAAATTGATAAGGACTCTATTGATGAGGCCAATATCAAAACACTCTACTCAGAGAAATTAATTGAAATTTCGATTCCAACCAAATAACATTTTGGAGAGATTAAAAAGTTTTTTGAACCTTATAACACAAAACTAGGTTCTTACTTGCTTTTTAAATCGTCTCCAATTTTTTATCTTAAGATTTTCTCTTAAGATTTTATCATACAAGATTTTATAGACAATTAATAAAAAAGATTTGGTTCTGCTTCTAACAAAACCAAATCTTTTTTATTATTTTAGAAACGAATTGTCTCACGTGTCTTTTCATATGAAGTAACAAAACGGTTGGTTACACCAGGTTCTGCAACTTCCAAAGCTTGCGAAATCTTATCAAATGAAGCATGGTAATCAAATTCTTTTTCAAAGATTTCTAATGATTCATTAAAGGCTTCTTGAATTCGTTCATCAAATGAGCGATAACGGTTCGAATACTGTAGCAATTGTTCTGTCAACGTTGCATATTGAACAATATTATATGTTTCTTCTTCAAGTGCTTCCATATCATTTGTTGCAATTTCAAGCATCCGGTTCACAGCTTCTATATTGACCCGAGCTTCTTCTAGTTCAGCCATCAACTCTTCAGTATGGTTACTTGCTGTAAAGAACAACTGTAAGAAATTCTGAGGAATACCTGGAAGATTGCGTTTTTCCATATATCTCTTAATTGTATGAAGACGATTAACATAAACATTTGCCTTCTGGCGAGCATTGATATCATCTTTTTCAATCTGAGCAAGGCGTTGACTAACCGCAACTTGTTCATCTTCAATTTCCTTCAAAGTCGCTTGTAAGTTTTCCAAACGATCTTCAAGGAATGAATAAGGTTCAGAATGTTCCTCTTGTTCAGAAGTTAATTCCAATACAGATTCTTCTAAAGATTCTAACTCAGCTTGTAATCTATGAACATGACTAACATCTGTTTCAGAAAGTAGATAATTCTGGCTTAATCGTTGAATATCATTCACTAAAACACTATTACTATCTTTCATATGTTGAAGATAAGTAGGAAGTGTTGCTACTAAACCTTCTACTACTTTCTGTGCCGCAATTTCTCTTGTAAAGATATCATAAAGTGCATTAATCTCTTCTTGGATTTGAGTATTTTCATACTCTGCATTATCCAATTCTAGTTTCGCAATATTCTCATGATTTTTCTTGAGAGCTTCATAAAGCAGTTGGAAACGCGCTTCAATATCCGTTTCAACAAAATGATAATTAGCATCTAAAAGCTTACGGTAACCATCTTCTAAATCTTCCAGTTGATCAGGTAGGTCTTTAGATAATGTTGCTACAATTGCTGGTATACGATCAACAATATGCGTTAAAGCCAAGATATGATTTTCAGCATTATCCAAAATCACAGCAGCTTCTACTGGGTCACCTGACGAATTTAAAGTTACAAACTGAGAAAACTCTGATTGGATATTTTCCAATTGTTTTTCGATTTCAGACAACCCTTGTCCATATTCTTCAGAATGATCAGCAACTCGGTGTTGCAACTCTTCAAACAAGTCCAAGGTATGCAGAACACGTCCACTATTTTTAGACTCTTGTTTCTCCAAATCTGCCAAGGCATTGCGAATTGCCGCAATATCTTCTTCAATCAAGGTAATTTGACTCTCGATTTGATCAATTTGATGACTCGCTTTGAAAAAACGGAATGAGTTGTTATAGCCTTCTGCCTCGAAAAGATTATTTTCGATATCGGCAAAAGAGTTAAGAGATAGGTCAACCCATTTTTGGTTCCATTCACGGAAAGTCACTTGACTTTGTCCAATCAAGTGCATATTTTTTACAGCTTCAACTTCATCATTAACTGGAAGATTGTACAGCTCTTCTTTTTTCTCTTCTAAAATTGCTAATTTACTTTCATTGCGTTTCCGTACATAAATTGCTATAGCATATGAAATCAGCAATATAATTGCAATTGCAATTATAAGATATACTACTAGACTATCAGACATATTAAACTCCTTTTTTACTTGAAACAATCGTAATGATTATATCATATTTTTTAGACCAAGGGAACTACTTCTCCCGATTTTTTAGACATCAAGTGTACTATAGACAGCATTTTCTTCAATAAACTCACGACGAGGTTCTACTCGATCCCCCATCAACATATCAAAGATTTTATCTGCTTCTGCAGCATCATCCACAGAAACTCTGGCCATCAAGCGATGTTCAGGATCCATGGTTGTTTCCCACAATTGGTGGTCATCCATTTCACCCAGACCTTTATAACGCTGAATGGTTGGTTTGGCACGTCCTTCACTGTGGCGGGCCAAGGCCTCTTGGAGTTTGATTTCTTGATCTGCTCCTGGCTGGATATATTCTTTAATCTCGCTTCCAACCTTGACACCATAGATTGGTGGTTGGGCGATATAAACATAACCAGCTTCTAAAATTGGTTTCATATAACGATAAATCAAGGTTAAAAGAAGAGTACGAATGTGGGCTCCATCGACATCGGCATCGGTCATCAAAACAAGTTTTTGGTAACGAGCTTTTGAAACATCAAATTCTGCACCAAATCCTGTTCCCATCGCTGTGAAAAGACTACGAATTTCTTCGTTAGCTAGAATCTTATCCATACTTGCCTTTTCAACGTTCAAAATCTTACCGCGGATTGGAAGAATTGCCTGAAATTCACGGTTACGACCAGATTTGGCTGATCCACCAGCTGAGTCTCCTTCGACGATGAAGAGTTCTGTTTCAGCAGGATTGTTAGAAGAACAGTCTGCTAGTTTCCCTGGAAGGTTGGAAATTTCCAAACCAGATTTTTTACGAGTAACTTCACGCGCACGCTTGGCAGCCACACGAGCTTTGGCAGCCAAAATACCTTTTTCCACAATACGTTTAGCAATCTGTGGATTTTCCATGAGGAAATCAGAGAAGGCATCACTGAAGAGACGATTGGTAATCTTAACAACTTCGCTATTCCCCAGTTTGGTCTTGGTTTGTCCTTCAAACTGTGGATTTGGGTGTTTAACTGAGATAACTGCAGTTAATCCTTCGCGGACATCTTCACCTGTTAAGTTGTCTTCATTGTCTTTCAGTAACTTATTCTTACGAGCATAGTCGTTGATAACACGAGTCAGTGCTGTACGGAAACCTTGCTCATGCGTTCCACCTTCATGGGTATGAATATTATTGGCGAAACTCATGACGTTTTCATGGTAACCCGTTGTATACTGCATGGCTACTTCAACTGTGATATCATCCATCTCACCATCTGTGTAGATTGGTGTATCAAAGATAACATCCTTGTTTTCGTTGATATATTCAACGTAACTAGCAATCCCACCCTCATAATGGTAATGCTTGGTTTGTTCCAAACCTTCACGCTTATCTGTGATTGAAATTTGAAGACCACGATTTAGAAAGGCCAACTCTTGAATCCGTTTATTTAATTTATCGAAGTCAAATGTTGTTGTTTCAGTGAAGATTTCTGGGTCTGGTGTGAAGTGAACTGTTGTTCCCGTTTTATCCGTATCTCCAACCACCTCAAGGTCTGCAACAACATGACCACGACGGTATTCTTGGTAATGAATTTTACCGTTTTTGTGGACATGAACATCTAACTGAGTGGAAAGAGCATTAACTACTGAAGACCCCACTCCGTGAAGACCACCTGAGACCTTGTAGCCGCCACCGCCAAATTTTCCTCCAGCATGAAGAACCGTAAAGACTGTCTCAACGGCAGGTCGGCCTGTTTTTTCCTGAATATCGACTGGGATACCACGCCCATCATCGACAACAGTGATCGAATTATCTGGCTCAATGAAGACTTGAATATGGTTGGCAAATCCTGCCAAGGCCTCGTCGATTGAGTTATCAACAATTTCCCAGACTAGATGGTGAAGACCTTCTTTTGAGGTTGATCCGATATACATCCCTGGACGCATACGTACAGCCTCTAAGCCCTCTAAAACTTGAATTTGACTGGCATCATAATCCTGTGCCTGCAGATTTTTGATTTCTTCTGTCATCTTATTCCTTTTTCTTACATGTCTAATACTTGTCTTAAATTCACGATACTGGTAAACAAGTGAGTATCGAGTCCAGCAGCTTGCCCTGCTTCAATATCAATCGGTCGATCACCAATGACAAGACCAGAGCTAATCTGATACTTTTCCCTTAAATAAATCATGGACTCAGGGTTTGGTTTTCTCTTAAAGCCTGAGTTAGAAGTCACCACTTCTGTAAAATAAGCTGCTATAGAGGTTTTTTCTAAAATTTCCAAGACCTGATTATTTCGATGAGAAACCAAAAAATGACGGCCATCTTGATTTGAAATGTCTTCCAATAAACCAGAAACTCCATCAAATAAAATCGGATGTTCTAGCTCTCTGGCTTCATTTTCCTTGTACTTTTCTAAAAAATTCTCTAAGTTGGGAGCGAATGTCTCAATCGCAAAATCAGTAGAAACCTTTAAAGCTTGATAGACACTGTCATGGTCCTGTGTGATGCCATACAATGCCAATG
>CAJPJN010000056.1:0-9477 GCA_905369855.1 Streptococcus oralis
TGCATGGGATAGCCTTTCTAAATGGTTTATTGGGCAATTCTATTTTACCAAGACTATCGCAACCATGCAAAAAGCAACGGCAAATCCGTTGCTTTTTTGGGAAATAAGGGACTATTGTCCCAGACTCTTTTACTTTATCTTCTTGATACTTTGACTAAGAATAAATCCTACAATCATCCCCACCATATTTTGCATGAAATTTGGTAGGATTTCTGGTAGAGCTGCAGCCCAGCCATTCATCAAAGTTGAACCCAAAGCGTAACCCCCTACCATGGCAATCGTTGCTAAGATAAGGCCTAACCACTGAGTTTTTCCTTTAAATCCTGCGAAAAATCCCTGCAAACCATGGTTGACCAAGCTAAAGAACATCCACTGAGGATAGCCTGATAAGAGGTCAATCAAGAAACCTGCTAGTCCTCCGACTACAGCCCCTTCACGACTACCAAAGTAGAAGGCCGTAAAGAAGACACCCGCATCTAAAAGAGTTAGAATGCCTGTCGGTGTTGGAATTTTTAAGAAATAACCTAGAACCACAGAGAGGGCGGTTAATAGGGATACAAGGGCGATTTTAGTTGTTTTGGTTTGCTTCATATTGTCTTACTCCATACTGATCTGCTTGTGCAATGGCACGGTAAACGAAAGCCTTAGAGCTTTCTACTGCTGGTAAAATTTCATCACCTTTAAGCAAGTGACTGGCAATGCTAGAAGCAAAGGTACAACCTGCACCAGCATTTTGCCCTTGGATGACAGGATTTTCCAACACTGTAAAGGTCTGTCCATCATAAAAGACATCTACAGCCTTGTCTTGACTAAGGCGATTGCCTCCCTTGATAATGACTGCTGGCGCTCCTAAGTCATGCAATTTCTGTGCCGCAGTTTTCATATCTTCAAGGGTTTTAATCTCTTGATCTGCTAGTAATTCTGCTTCAGGAAGATTAGGTGTAATCAAACTGACATAAGGGAAAAAGCGAATCAATTCTTGGCAGAGCTCACTAACAGCCACATCGTGCGTTTCCTTGCAGACCAAGACAGGATCCAAAACCACAGGCACTCCTGGGCGTTGCTTGATAAAGTCCAATGCCTTTTCAGCCACACTGACAGTTGGTAGAAGACCAATCTTAATCCCTGCATATTCCACATCTCGCAAGCTATCTAATTCATGTTGAAAAATGGTATCGTCAGTTGGAAAGAGCTCAAATCCTTTTTCTGTCAAGGCTGTCAAGCAAGTCACTGCTACAAAACCATGCAAGCCGTTCAAGGTATAGGTAGCCAAATCAGCGGACAAACCACCACCACTAAAAATATCATTTCCAGAAAGTGCTAAAATACGATTATTCTTCATAACGAATCTCCTTTAAATACAAACCATTAGGTGCTGCAGTGGGACCAGCAAGTTGCCTGTCCTTTTTCTCCAAAATCAAGTCAATCTGCTCTACTGGCATACGGCTGTTTCCGATTTTGAGCAGTGTCCCCACCATATTGCGAATCTGCTTATACAAAAAACCATTTCCTGAAAAGGTAAAGGTCAAAAATTGGCCTGTCTTATCAACACTAAGACTAGCTTCTGTAATGGTCCGAACCTTGTCCTCTACACTAGTCCCAGATGCTGTAAAACCGGTGAAATCATGGGTTCCCTCTAACTTTTTGATTGCCATCTGCATCCGCTCAACATCAAGCGGATAGGGAAAGTGAGTAGCATAGTGAAGGCGCATGGGATTTTTAGGACGGCCCCTATCCACGATAAACTCATAGGTCTTGCTGTGCTTGGCATAACGGCAATGAAAATCATCCGCCACAAGCTCAATCGAAATCACATCAATATCTTCAGGGGACTGAGTGTCCAAAGCAAAACGGAGCTTCTCCTCATCCATTTGATAAGGCAGGTCAAAATGAATCACCTGTCCCAAAGCATGAACCCCACTATCTGTCCTACCAGCACCGTGAACAGTAATGGCTTGCCCTTTATTTAACCTGGTCAAGGTTTTTTCAATTTCTTCCTGAACACTACGCGCATGAGGCTGGCGCTGAAAACCAGCAAAGGCGTAACCATCATAGGAAATAGTTGCTTTATATCTTGTCATAACTTCTATTTTATCAAGAAAATAATCTGTAAACAAGGGTCTAAAATAAATATTGTATGGGTACAAAAATCCCGAAAGAAAAACTTAGGAAACCAATCCTAAGCTCTCTTTTGAAGTAGGTACATGACAAAGATAGAGGTTACAATCAACCATGAGCCTAAAATGGCAAAGACCAACATGCCATTGTGAGTTAGTAACCCAATTGCACCTAGAACAAATGGGGTCGTAAAGGCTCCGAAACTACAGCCTAATACAGCAAATGAAGTCGCTTGATTGAGGAGTTTAGCTGGAATTCGTTCAGAGACCAGTTGAAAGACCGTCGTCAAGGCTACACTGTAGGCAAAACCAGCCAGAATACTCCCTGCCACTACAACCCACAAGGATGGAGACAAGGCAATCACAATTTGCCCTAAGCCAAAGGTAATACCTGACCATAGGAGCAGTTTCTCTTTAAAGATAGAAATCAAGAAAGAAAAACTCACACCAGCCACAATCCCGATCAACTGCATGACACTAAGAACAAAACTAGATAACTGGGCATCTCCAAGTCCTCTTTCCACCATCAAACTTGGAATACGAATGGTAATAGCTGTATTGGTACAAACTACAACTGCCGCTTCAATAGCTAGGATAAAAATCAAGCCTTTCATTTCCCGAGTTAAGCGACTTGCTTCCTTCTCTTTTTTCTTGACTTCTTTCTTTTCTTTTCCATAAGGGACAAAGAGCAGATAAAGGGTCAGCACCAAAAATCCAGCACTATAGGCTAGGAAGGTAGCTGTCCAACCAAAGGCCAACAACTGGCCGACTGCCAAGGTAATGAGAGAAGCCCCAACGACCTCTGCAGAACCGCGTAGCCCTAGCATCTGAATTCGTGTTTTTCCTTGATAGCGTTCACTGATAATAGAAATGGCCTTGGCATTGATCATCCCAACACCCAAACCAAAAAGAATCCGTGTTCCAAAGACAAAGGGATAGGCTTGATACCAGAAGGGAGCTGTTCCACTCAGTGATAAAATCAGCAATCCCAAACTAATCTGTAAGCGCTCAGGAAATATTTTTTCTAAGAAACCATTTAGTAGTAACATAATCATGATTCCAAAGGAAGGCAAGCTCGCCAAGAGCTCAATTTGTTCCTTAGGATAACCTTGATAATAGTCAAACATGGCTGGCAGGGCACTCGAGATGGAAAAGGATGTAATCAAAACGAGGGAGAGAGCCAAAATACTGGCCCGTTCTAAAAATTGTTTCATGAAATCTCTTTCTATATTTCTCTTTAATCTTCTACTTTTTTGATAGTTATCAAACAAGCAAGAAAAGAAGAAGCCTCTTTAGTGTATAGACTCCTTCTTAAACTCGAAAATGAATCCCTCGTGTCTTAGGATAATTTTCTCTTGATTTGCTTGATAAAGTAGAAGATAAATCCTGCCACCATATAGGCAACAAAGATAATCAGACACCACTTGAACACGACATCCCAACCCTTGTTTACGTTCAAAAAGAAGTAAGGGAAGGGACTGACCTTAGAATTAGGAACATCAAGTTTCAGTACCAAGCCATTAAAAAGAGCAAAAATCATATACAGCAAGGGTAAAATCGTCCACACAACTGGATCCCAGATTTTGTATTGACCCTGTTTGTCAAAAAAGAGGGTATCTGCTAAAAACCAGAGGGGAACGATATAGTGGCAAAGGAAATTTTCTAGAGTATAGAAATTAGTCGCAATAGGCGCTAATAGGAAATGGTAAATAACACAGGTAATCATGATACTCATGGTGACTCCACCTTTTAAGCGCAAAAGACTTGGTCTTTGCCAGTCTTCACCTAAACGGCTCATAACCTTTAGGAGATAGAGCGTAAAAATCGCGACTAAAAGGTTGGACAGAACCGTATAGTAGAGAAGCATCCCAAATCCACCATGCTTGGCGATTTCAAGATAAACTCCCGTAAAAGCCGCTAGAAACAAGAAGATACGGCTATAAAATACAAGTTTGTAGTGCTTTGACATGCTTAAATTTTCTTCACAAACTCTGATTTGAGTTTCATGGCACCAAAGCCATCAATTTTACAGTCGATATTGTGGTCGCCTTCTACGATGCGGATATTTTTCACGCGCGTCCCTTGTTTCAAATCTTTTGGCGCACCTTTTACCTTCAAGTCCTTGATGAGAGTTACTGTATCACCGTCAGCCAATTTATTTCCGTTGGCATCGATAGCAACAAGACCCTCTTCTACATCTGCAACTTCAGCAGGATTCCACTCATGAGCACACTCTGGGCAAACCAGTAGGGCACCGTCTTCGTAGACATACTCTGAGTTACATTTTGGGCAATTTGGTAGGTTGTTCATGGTTTCTCCTTATAATCATTCACTATTCTTTGAAAATCAAAATTTCTCGAACAGCAACTATTATACCTTAAAATCAGCATTTTGACAAATTTAGAAAAAAAACCGATATCAATCTATCGGCTTCTCTACATTTACATTCTTTTTTCAGCTTCTACTTTGATTTTTTCAACTACTTCTTGAATGTTCAAACCAGTTGTATCAAGGTAAACCGCATCCTCTGCTTGTTTGAGAGGCGAAGTCTCACGATGACTATCCTTGTAGTCACGCGCAGCAATTTCCTCTTTTAGAGTTTCAAGGTCTGTTTCAATTCCCTTGGCAATATTTTCCTTGTAACGGCGCTCTGCTCTCTCATCAACAGAAGCTACTAGGAAAATTTTCAATTCTGCTTGTGGCAATACAACCGTTCCAATATCGCGACCATCCATGACAATCCCACCTTGCTGGGCGATCACCTGCTGGAGAGACACCAGTTTCTCACGCACTTCAGGAATTGCCGCGATGGCAGACACATGATTGGTCACTTCATTTTCACGGATAGGATGGGTAATATCCACATCTCCTACAAAGACAAGCTGGTCCCCAGTTTCTGAACGCCCAAAGCTGATTGGATGCTGGTCCAACAAGGCTAGAAGTGCTTCAACTTCTTCCACTCCTAACTGGTTCTTGAGAGCCATATAGGTCGCCGCACGATACATGGCACCTGTATCTAGGTAGGTATATCCAAAATCCTTGGCAATAATCTTTGCGACTGTACTCTTACCACTTGAAGCAGGACCATCAATAGCAATTTGAATTGTTTTCATATCAACTCCTATTTGATTTTAACAACGTCACCTGGATTAGCAAACCAAGATCCTGTAGCCATGTGCCCAGGATTCAAGGCCTCTAACTGAGCAATGGAGATTCCTGCACGAGCGGCAATGGCTGCTTCTCCTTCTCCAGCCATAACTTTTGTAGTTCCTTCTGGATCAGTTGGATGTTCTGAGCTACTAGATGACTCTTCTACCTTCTCCTCTGAACTAGAAGATGCCTGCTCTGAACTACTACTAGAAGTAGAAGAAACTTGCTCTACTTTTGTATCTGAATCGTGAAAATCTTTCAAGGCTGCTGTGCGATTACTCCCACCCGATGAAAGATAGATAAGAACAATAATCATCACCACCACAATTACAAAGAAAATACTAGCTAAAATAGTCAAGATACGATTCGCTATAACTCCACCACCCTGTGATTTCGAACGACGGCCTGATCTTGTTTCTTCTTGATTTTCATAAATATCTTCTTGCCACGGTTCTTTTGCCATACCTTACTCCTTGTTTTTTTTTACTTTTCTTATTACAATATAAATATGAAAATCACACTTATACCTGAACGCTGCATTGCCTGTGGGCTTTGCCAAACTTATTCTGAATTATTTGATTACCACGATAATGGAATCGTGCGTTTTTACGATGACCCTGACCAACTAGAAAAAGAAATTTCTCCTAGCCAGGACGTCGTAGAAGCTGTTAGAAACTGTCCGACACGTGCCTTGATTAAAGATTAACTCTAATATCGACAAGAACGTTCCACTCCTTCTAGTTTAGCATATTTCCATGCAAAATTATAGTCTTTTCTCTTTATTTTTTTCTGTAAAATCAGGGAGGTCACTTTTTTCTTTGATAAGATAAAGTGGTCTTTTTTTAGTCTCTAGATAAATCTTACTGATGTACTTGCCAAGAATCCCAATGGTCAGGAGTTGAATGCCCCCAAGAAAGAGAATAACTGCCATCAAAGAGGTCCAACCTGATGTCGGATTGCCCAAAATGAGGGTCCGAACCACAACAAAAAAGGTCATAAGCAAAGAAATAAAACAAGATAGGAGACCAGCTACGAAGGCTATAATCAGGGGAAAATCTGAAAAATTAACAATCCCTTCAATGGAGTAGAAAAAAAGTTGCCTAAAACTCCAACTGGTCTTGCCAGCCTGCCTTTCGACATTTGGATAGTCCAGATAGTGGGTTTTAAAACCGACCCAGGCAAAGAGACCCTTTGAAAAACGATTGGACTCAGTCAAGCTTAAAATGGCATCGACTACAGACCTTCTCATCATGCGAAAATCACGGACACCTGACGGCAGGGCTACTGGACTAATTTTTTGCATAAGGCGGTAAAAGAGATTAGCACAAAAACTGCGAAAGAAGGGTTCTCCCGCCCGACTAGTTCTCCTTGTTCCAACACAGTCCAAATCTGCATTTTGGTCTAGTAAGGCTTTCATCTCAAGCAACATACTAGGAGGATCTTGGAGGTCTGCATCCATCACCACCACCAAATCTCCTGTCGCATATTGCAAGCCTGCATGGAGGGCTGCTTCTTTGCCAAAATTTCGTGAGAAAGAAATATAATGCACTGCCGGATTTTGTTCCCGATAGGCCTTTAAGAGTTTCAAGGTTCCATCACTTGATCCATCATCGACAAAGACATACTCGATTTCTGTTTCCAAATCTGGAAGTAACGCTTCCAAAGCCTGATAAAAAAGAGGAAGTACTTCCTCTTCGTTTAAACAGGGGACAATGATTGACATCACCATCTTAGTCTTCAAATCCATTTGGATGCTTGCTTTGCCAACGCCATGCGTCTTCACACATTTGGGTGATGCCGAGTTCTGCTTCCCAGCCCAGTTCTGCTTTGGCTTTTGCAGGATCTGAATAGCAGGCTGCGATATCCCCTGGGCGACGGTCTACGATGCGGTAAGGAATTGGACGTCCCACTGCTTTTTCCATATTTTGGATAATTTCAAGAACTGAGTAGCCTTTACCTGTTCCAAGGTTATAAACGTTTAGACCTGAACCTTTTTGGATTTTTTTCAGAGCTGCAACGTGACCTTTAGCCAAATCGACAACGTGGATATAGTCACGAACACCAGTTCCATCTTCCGTATCGTAATCGTCTCCAAACACTTGCACTTGCTCTAGTTTTCCAACGGCTACTTGAGTCACATATGGCAAGAGGTTGTTTGGAATACCGTTTGGATTTTCTCCCAAATCACCACTCTCATGCGCTCCGATTGGGTTAAAGTAACGAAGCAAGACTACATTCCATTCTGAGTCTGCTTTGTAAATATCCGTCAAAATTTCCTCTAGCATAAGCTTAGTGCGACCATATGGATTAGTCACTGAAAGTGGGAAATCTTCCAAGATTGGCACTGTATGAGGATCTCCATAAACTGTCGCAGAAGAACTGAAAATGATATTTTTACAGTTGTTTTCTTCCATGACTTTCAAAAGGCTAACAGTTCCTGCGATATTGTTGTCATAATAGGCAAGAGGGATACGGGTAGATTCTCCAACAGCCTTCAAACCAGCAAAGTGAATGACACCAGTTGGTTCTTCTTGTTTGAAAATGTCACGAAGAGTATCTGTATCACGGATATCAGCCTCATAAAAAGGAATCTCAACTCCTGTAATTCTCTCAACAACTTCTAAACTTTTACGGTTACTATTAACAAGGTTATCCACCACAACAACCTGATGACCTGCTTGGATTAACTCAATAACTGTGTGGGTCCCGATAAAACCTGCTCCACCCGTTACCAAAATCTTTTCTTGCATCTTTTTTCCTCGATTCTCGGATTATTTTTTCTTATTTTACCATTTTTGATAGGGAATGTCATTTGCCATCCTAGAGGGGAAGCTAAAATTTCAGTAAAATTTTTATTCGCTTTTTACTCGTTTGACATAGTTTTCAATTGGGTAGTTTGCTGGGTCCAAGATCAATTCCTTGCCTTGAACCAATTGGGCTAGATGGTAACCAATGATAGGACCCGTTGTGAGGCCTGATGAACCTAGTCCACTGGCTGCATAGACACCTGCCAATTCTGGCACCTGCCCAAAAAAAGGAGAGAAATCACTGGTATAGGCACGGATTCCCACACGCTCAGCTCTAGAAATCGCCTTAGCCAAGGTTGGGTAGTGAGGCAAGGCGTCCTCCTCCATTTGTTGGAGCAAGGTTTCATCTACCGTCAAATCAAATCCCATGTCATTTTCATGAGTAGCGCCTAGGGATAATTTCCCACCTGCAAAAGGAATCAAATCCCACTCCCCTTCTGGCATAACAACAGGGTAAGCTTCTATGTCTTGGGCAAGTTGATAATCTCGGAGTTGCCCCTTTTGGGGACGAACATCTACTTCATAACCTAAAGGTTCTAACAGGTGCCCCAACCAAGCTCCCGTCGCCAAAATAACCTGATCAAACACTTCTTCGTCAATCTGGTAACCTGATGCTAAAGGTGTCAGAGTTACTTTTTCTTTGACCAGCTTGACCTGACTGGCTTCTAGCAAACGAGTGACCAAAAGCTGACCATCTACTCTCGCTCCACCAGAAGCATAGAGCAAGTGATCAAATCCCTGCAAACCAGGGAATAATTCGTTAGCTGATTCTTGGTCCAGAATGGCTAATTGCCCTATCAAAGGAGATTCTTCTCTACGCTGGAGGGCCAGTTGATAGAGTTATTCCAACTTGGATTCATCTCTTTTCAGGCGAAAGACTCCCGAACGTTGGTAAAAGTCGATTTCTTGCCCTGACTTCTCTAAATCAGCCAACAAATCCACATAAAAGTCAGCCCCCAAGCGTGCCATCTTATACCAGGCCTTATTGCGGCGTTTGGAAAACCAAGGACTGATAATGCCAGCGGCTGCCTTGGTTGCCTGCCCCTTACCGTCATCAAAGACAGTCACTTCCACATCTGGGGATTTGGACAGATAGTAAGCCGCTGTTGAGCCGACAATCCCAGCTCCAATCACTGCTACTTTTTTCATGTCGCTCCCTCTCAAATATGTCGGAAAGGATTGGTCGAAGCCTGACTAGCTAGAATCTCAATCTCCCATCCCTCTTCTGCCTTCCAAAGATCAAATTTTTCTTTTAATTTTTCTAATATAATGTTAGCTGCTTCTTTTGCATCAACTTCATGTAATACACCAGGTTGTTTTACTCCCTTAGTAAATGATTTATTAACTTTTGTTGGTGATCCAGCTAAACCTATTTTTGCAGGGTCTATTTCAATATCATTAGA
>CAJPJN010000057.1:0-9453 GCA_905369855.1 Streptococcus oralis
TGAAAATCAAAGAGCAAACTAGGAAGCTAGCCGCAGGCTGTACTTGAGTACGGTAAGGCGACGCTGACGTGGTTTGAATTTGATTTTCGAAGAGTATTAGAAGATTTTTTCATCATAAAAGGGCATATTATTAGGTTTTTAAACGCCTGACAATATGCCTCTTTCTAACTTTAAAGACTTTTTCCCAATCTTTATTATTCTACTCGCTAAATCTTAAAAAATAGCCATCTGGATCCAAAACTGCAAATTCATGTGGATAGATATAATGATCCCCAACACGAAACTTTCTTTTGGTTAAGGGACGATAAATAGGATAGTTTGCTTCCAGCAGTTTTTGGTGGAGCTGAGGAACATCTGCAATGCCAAAGGAGATATTGACACCGCGCCCGAAAGGATAGGTCAGCTGAACTAATTCTTCTGCGCTGCCTTCTTCTAGCATAAGTTGGCAGTCTTCAAGCGAGAGGAAGAGAAATTTCTCCTCTGGACGCTCGTATTCGACAGAGAATCCTAGCAGGTCGCAGTAGAAGTGGCGTGATTTTTCGATGTCAGATACTACAAATTCAGGAATGACAGCTTGATAGTCCATTCGTTTTCTCCTTAGAGTTCAATCTCCAAGACAATGGGTGTATGGTCTTGGCGAGCTCCTGAGTCAATCATGTCAGACTTGGTCACCTTGTCTGCGAGACGGTTACTTGTGAGCCAGTAGTCGATTCTCCAGCCTGTATTGTTGATTTTAGAAGTCTTGCTGCGTTGTGCCCACCAAGTGTAGCGTTCTGGAACATCGCCATGAACATGACGGAAGGTGTCGGTAAATCCAGTTGCCAAAAGGTTGGTAAATCCAGCACGTTCCTCGTCGGTAAATCCAGGTGAACGGCGGTTGCTAGCAGGATTTGCAAGGTCGATTTCATTGTGGGCTACGTTGTAGTCACCGGTCGCAAGGACTGGTTTTTCTTTGTCTAGTTCAGCCAAATACTCCGCATATTTGACATCCCAGACTTGACGTTCTTCCAAGCGTTTGAGGCCATCGCCAGCGTTTGGAGTGTAAACTTGGGTTACGAAAAATTCATCAAATTCCAAGGTGATGATGCGGCCTTCCAAGTCCATGGTAGAAGGGGCACCGATTTCTGGGAAAGTGACAGTGGGTGTGAGTTCTTTCTTATAGAGGAACATGGTTCCAGCATAGCCTTTACGGGCAGGTTCTTGGGAAGAGCGCCACGTATTTTCGTAGCCTGGGAAGAGTTCTTCTAAAATTTCCAAGTGTTTCTTTGTAGGCCCCTTGGCAGAAAGCTTGGTTTCTTGGATAGCGATGATATCAGCATTTTCAGCGATCAAGGTTTGTAGTACTTCTTGGGACAATTTGGCACGAGCTGAGTCACTAGTTAGGGCAGCATTGAGGGAATCAATATTCCATGAGATGAGTTTCATAAAGTTACCTTTTTCATTCAGATTATAGATTTTATTATACCAAAAAAAGGTCCATTTCCCCAACGTATGGCTTGAAAAATCACTCTCTTTCGTTTATAATTAAGAATGATTTTATGAAAGGGAGTGAAAATAAATGAAATTTTACTCATATGACTATGTACTTAGCCAAATCAGTCAGCAAAATGGCATCATGATTGGCTTTGGAATTGTTCTCCTAGCTATCACAGGATTTTTTGCTTTTAAAGCCTATCGAGATAAAAAGGGGACTAAGTTTCGGGAATTGGTCATGATTTTGGCCTTGACCTTGGTGGCCATGCTTTTGGTGACAATCTCAAAATACCAGACCAATCAAGCCTCTAACAACCAATTTCAAACTTCACTTCATTTCATAGAGGTTGTTTCCAAAGACTTGGGAGTGGATAAATCAGAAGTTTATGTCAATACTTCAGCTGCCACTGATGGAGCACTTATCAAGGTAGGTTCAAATTTCTATCGTGCCATGAACGGGAGCCAACCAGACAAGTATCTTTTAGAGAAATTAGAATTGCATCAAACAGACGCTATTGAATTGGTGGAGGTAAACAAATGACACTCAATTATATGGAAATTTTAATCAAACTGGCCTTGGGTCTTTTCTCTCTTGTTTTTGTTATTAATGTGACAGGAAAGGGGAATTTAGCACCTAACTCTGCTACAGACCAAATTCAGAACTATGTTCTCGGTGGTATCATCGGTGGGGTGATTTACAATAGTTCTATCAGCATTCTCCAGTATGCAGTGATTTTGATGATGTGGACGATTTTGGTCTTGACCCTCAAGTGGCTCAATAACAATGTTCGTTTTGTCAAACGCTTGATTGATGGAAAACCAACTCTCCTTATCAAAAATGGGCAGATTGACCCAGAAGCCTGTCGTTCAGTTGGCTTGTCTGCATCGGATGTAGCTCTCAAACTTCGTAGCCAAGGGATTTTCCAGATGAAACAGGTCAAATGCGCTGTGCAGGAGCAAAATGGCCAACTCATCGTGGTCCAAATGGGAGATGAAAATCCTAAGTATCCAGTTGTGACTGACGGTGTGATCCAAGTAGATGTTTTGGAATCGATTGGTCGTAGCGAAGAGTGGTTGCTTGATAACCTCAACAAGCAAGGACATGACAATGTAGCTAATATCTTTATCGCTGAGTATGACAAGGGTGCCGTTACAGTCGTAACCTATGAATAAGAAAAACCTGGGGTCTTGGCCTCAGGTTTCTATTTGCAATCAGAAAGGGATTTTATGTCCATTATTCAAAAACTTTGGTGGTTTTTCAAGTTAGAAAAACGCCGTTATCTAGTCGGAATCGTGGCCCTGATCTTGGTTTCCGTACTCAATCTCATTCCACCTATGGTTATGGGGCGGGTTATTGATGCTATTACATCGGGGCAATTAACCCAGCAGGACCTCCTTCTTGACCTATTTTACTTGCTTCTTGCAGCCTTTGGGATGTACTATCTGCGCTATGTTTGGCGTATGTATATCCTTGGGACTTCTTATCGTCTGGGACAGATTATGCGGTCTCGCTTGTTTGAGCATTTCACAAAAATGTCTCCAGCCTTTTATCAGACCTATCGGACGGGGGACCTGATGGCGCACGCAACCAACGATATCAATGCTTTGACTCGTCTCGCAGGTGGTGGGGTCATGTCAGCGGTGGATGCCTCTATCACGGCTCTAGTGACTTTGCTGACCATGCTCTTTAGCATTTCGTGGCAAATGACCCTAGTTGCCATTTTACCCTTACCTTTCATGGCTTATGCGACCAGTCGTTTAGGTAGAAAGACTCATAAGGCCTTTGGTGAATCACAAGCTGCCTTTTCTGAACTCAATAACAAGGTGCAGGAGTCCGTATCAGGTATTAAAGTGACCAAGTCTTTCGGGTACCAGGCGGACGAGCTCAAGTCCTTTCAGGCAGTCAATGAATTGACCTTCCAAAAGAATCTCCAAACCATGAGATACGATAGTCTCTTTGACCCCATGGTTCTCTTGTTTGTTGGTTCCTCCTATGTTTTAACGCTTTTGGTGGGCTCTTTGATGGTTCAGGAGGGGCAGATTACCGTTGGGAATCTAGTTACCTTTATCAGCTACTTGGATATGCTAGTTTGGCCTCTCATGGCCATCGGCTTCCTCTTTAATATCACTCAGCGAGGCAAGGTTTCCTACCAGCGGATTGAGGAACTTTTGTCTCAGGAATCACCTGTACAAGACCCTGAGTATCCTTTAGACGGCATTGAGAACGGATGCTTGGAGTATGCAGTTGAAAGCTTTGCCTTTGAAAATGAGGAAACACTGACAAATGTTCACTTTAGTTTGGAAAAAGGGCAAACTCTGGGCTTGGTTGGTCAGACAGGCTCTGGAAAAACGTCCTTGATTAAACTCCTCTTGCGTGAATACGATGTGGATAAGGGAGCCATTTATCTAAACGGTCACGATATTCGTGACTATCGTCTGACAGACCTTCGCAGTCTTATGGGCTATGTTCCTCAGGACCAGTTCCTCTTTGCGACTTCAATCTTAGACAATATCCGCTTTGGCAATCCTAATTTAGCACTTTCAGCAGTCGAGGAAGCGACGAAGCTAGCCCAAGTTTACCAAGACATTGTAGCCATGCCTCAGGGATTTGATACGTTGATTGGTGAAAAGGGAGTCAGTCTTTCTGGAGGTCAAAAGCAGCGTCTGGCCATGAGTCGGGCTATGATTTTAGACCCTGATATCTTGATTTTGGATGATTCTTTGTCAGCTGTGGATGCCAAGACAGAGTATGCGATTATCGACAATCTCAAGGAAACGCGAAAGGACAAGACAACCATTATTACGGCTCATCGCCTGAGTGCAGTTGTCCATGCAGATTTGATTTTAGTCCTGCAAAATGGTCAAATCATCGAACGAGGCAGGCATGAAGACTTGCTAGCTTTGGATGGCTGGTATGCCCAAACCTACCAGTCTCAGCAGCTGGAAATGAAAGGAGAAGAAGATGCAGAATAAACAAGAACAATGGGCTGTATTGAAGCGCTTGATGTCCTATCTCAAGCCCTATGGACTCCTGACCTTTTTGGCACTCAGTTTTCTCCTAGCGACGACGGTCATTAAAAGTGTCATTCCCCTTGTGGCTTCTCACTTTATCGACCAGTATCTGAGCAATCTCAACCAACTCGCTGTGACCGTTTTGCTGGCCTACTATGGCCTTTATATCCTACAAACTCTGGTCCAGTATGTCGGTAATCTTCTCTTTGCGCGCGTGTCCTACAGTATTGTTAGGGATATTCGTCGGGATGCCTTTGCCAATATGGAGAAGCTGGGCATGTCTTACTTTGACAAGACACCAGCAGGCTCCATCGTCTCTCGTTTGACCAATGATACTGAGACAATCAGCGATATGTTTTCGGGGATTCTATCTAGCTTTATCTCAGCAGTTTTTATCTTTCTGACAACTCTTTATACCATGTTGGTGTTGGATTTTCGTTTGACAGCATTAGTCTTGCTCTTTCTCCCCTTGATTTTCCTTTTGGTCAATCTCTATCGGAAAAAATCCGTCAAGATTATTGAAAAAACTAGAAGTCTCTTGTCAGATATCAATAGTAAGCTGGCAGAAAATATCGAAGGAATTAGTATTATCCAGGCCTTTAATCAAGAGAAGCGCCTACAGTCAGAGTTTGATGAAATCAACCAAGAACACTTGGTCTATGCCAACCGTTCTGTAGCCTTGGATGCCCTCTTTTTGCGCCCTGCCATGAGTTTGCTGAAACTTCTAGGTTATGCTGTCTTGATGGCCTATTTTGGCTATCGTGGACTTTATCTGGGAATAACTGCCGGGACCATGTATGCCTTTATCCAGTACATCAATCGTCTCTTTGACCCCTTGATTGAAGTGACGCAAAACTTTTCAACCCTTCAAACTTCTATGGTTTCTGCAGGTCGTGTCTTTGCCCTGATAGACGAGAGGACCTATGAACCTCTTCAAGAAAATGGGCAGGCTAAAGTCAAAGAAGGCAATATCCGTTTTGAACATGTGTGTTTCTCGTATGACGGTAAACATCCGATTCTGGATGACATTTCCTTCTCCGTTAACAAGGGTGAAACCATTGCATTTGTAGGCCATACAGGTTCAGGGAAATCGTCTATTATCAATGTCCTCATGCGCTTTTATGAATTCCAGTCAGGGCGAGTTCTCTTGGATGATGTGGATATCAGGAACTACAGTCAGGAAGAGTTGAGAAAAAACATTGGTCTGGTCTTGCAGGAACCCTTCCTCTATCATGGAACCATTAAGTCCAATATCGCCATGTACCAAGACATTAGTGATGAGCAGGTCCAGGCTGCGGCAGCCTTCGTGGATGCAGATTCCTTTATTCAAGAACTTCCTCAGGGATATGATGCACCTGTGTCTGAGCGTGGTTCGAGCTTCTCTACTGGTCAGCGTCAGCTTCTTGCCTTTGCTAGAACAGTCGCCAGTCAGCCTAAAATCCTGATTTTGGATGAAGCGACAGCCAATATTGACTCTGAAACAGAAAGTTTGGTTCAAGCTTCTCTGGCTAAGATGAGACAGGGACGAACAACCATTGCCATCGCCCATCGTCTTTCTACCATCCAAGATGCCAACTGTATCTATGTTTTGGATAAGGGGCGCATTATCGAGAGTGGAACCCATGAGGAACTCTTGGCTCTGGGTGGAACCTACCACAAGATGTATAGCTTGCAGGCAGGGGCCATGGCCTAATACTCTTTGAAAATCTCTTCAAATCCATGTCAGCTTTATCTGCAACCTCAAAGCTGTACTTTGATTTTCATTGAGTGTAAGAAGGAAATCCTTCAAATTACAGATTTCTTTCACCGCCTTTTCCATTTTGTGGTATAATGAAAAATGTTGACAAATAGTATAATAAAAACAAAGGAGAAACAGCATGCTGAAATGGGAAGACTTGCCCGTGGAAATGAAATCAAGCGAGGTTGAGTCTTACTACCAGCTTGTCTCTAAAAGGAAGGGTTCGCTGATTTTCAAGCGTTGCTTGGACTGGGTTCTAGCCTTGGTCTTACTGATTCTAACCTCTCCTATCTTTCTCATCTTGAGCATTTGGATCAAGTTGGATAGCAAGGGGCCAGTTATTTACAAGCAAGAGCGCGTGACCCAGTATAACCGTCGGTTCAAGATTTGGAAGTTCCGTACCATGGTGACGGATGCGGATAAAAAAGGAAGTCTGGTGACTTCTGCTAACGATAGTCGTATAACCAAGGTTGGTAATTTCATCCGCCGTGTGCGTTTGGACGAACTGCCTCAGTTGGTCAATGTTCTTAAAGGTGAGATGTCCTTTGTAGGGACGCGTCCTGAAGTGCCTCGTTACACAGAGCAGTATAGCCCTGAAATGATGGCAACCTTGCTTTTACCAGCAGGGATTACCTCTCCAGCCAGCATCAACTACAAGGATGAGGACACTATTATCAGTCAAATGACGGAGAAAGGTCTGTCAGTTGACCAAGCCTATGTCGAACACGTCCTTCCTGAAAAGATGCGCTATAACCTCGCCTATCTCCGAGAGTTTAGTTTCCTTGGAGACATCAAAATCATGTTTCAAACCGTGTTTGAAGTGCTAAAATAAAGTAGTCATGAGAAAATGAGTACAGATAAAAGGAGCAAATCAATGCCAAATTACAATATTCCATTTTCACCACCCGATATTACAGAAGCAGAAATTGCTGAAGTTGCGGACACCCTTCGTTCTGGTTGGATTACAACTGGTCCAAAGACAAAAGAACTAGAGCGTCGCTTGTCTCAATATACACAGACACCTAAGACTGTCTGCCTCAATTCTGCAACTGCCGCTCTTGAGTTGATTTTACGCGTCTTGGAAGTGGGACCTGGTGATGAAGTCATCGTTCCAGCTATGACCTATACAGCTTCATGTAGTGTCATCACTCACGTGGGAGCAACCCCTGTCATGGTGGATATCCAAGCAGATACGTTTGAGATGGACTATGACCAGCTTGAGCAAGCTATTACAGAAAAGACCAAGGTATTCATTCCAGTAGATCTTTCAGGGATTGTTTGCGACTATGACCTTTTGTTCCAAGTCGTGGAAAAGAAACGTGACCTCTTTACTGCTTCAATCAAGTGGCAAAAAGCCTTTAATCGTATTGTGATTGTTTCTGATAGTGCCCACGCTTTGGGATCAACTTACAAGGGTCAACCGGCTGGTTCTATCGCTGACTTTACTTCCTTCTCATTCCACGCCGTTAAGAACTTTACAACTGCAGAAGGTGGAAGTGCCACTTGGAAAGCCAATCCAGCGATTGATGACGAAGAAATGTACAAGGAATTCCAAATTCTTTCCCTTCACGGACAAACTAAGGATGCCCTTGCTAAGATGCAACTGGGCTCATGGGAATACGATATCGTTACACCAGCCTACAAGTGCAACATGACTGATATCATGGCTTCACTTGGTTTGGTACAATTGGACCGCTATCCGAGTTTGTTGCAACGTCGTAAGGACATTGTGGACCGCTATGATCGTGGTTTTGCAGGTTCTCGTATCCATCCATTGGCACACAAGACTGATAGTGTCGAATCTTCATGCCACCTCTATATCACCCATGTAGAAGGAGCAAGCTTAGAAGAACGAAACCTCATCATCCAAGAATTGGCTAAAGCAGGAATTGCAAGTAACGTCCACTACAAACCGCTTCCTCTGCTAACAGCCTATAAGAATCTTGGTTTTGATATGGCGAACTATCCTAAGGCCTATACTTTCTTTGAAAATGAAATTACGCTCCCTCTCACACTAAATTAAGCGATGAAGAAGTGGACTATATCATTGAGACTTTCAAAACAGTTTCTGAAAAAGTGCTAACTTTATCAAAAAAATCGTAAAAAAGTCTTGACAAAGAAAAAACAAAGTATTAAAATAAGTTCAACAAATCAGAAAAGTAACTATTTTTGATCTTCAGGGAGCCTGTGGTGATTGTGAACAGGTGGTTGGAAGTAGTGAAAGTGGGCTGATTTTAAAAATGAATTTGAAACAATGAAAATTCGGTGCGCACACCTTACAGTGCAACTTGTTGTTAGACAAGGCAGAGATGTAAAGGGGAATAGTCCCTTTATAATTGAGGTGGCACCGCGTTACCAACGCCCTCACACGGAATTTAATTCTGTGTGTGGGCTTTTTCATATCTTGGAACCAATACAGAAAGAGGAAAAATTTTATGACAACTAAAGGTTATTTTGGACAATTTGGTGGTAGTTTTGTACCGGAGCCGATTCAGGCTTTGTTGGATGAGTTGGAAGTGACATTTGATAAGTACAAGGATGATCCAGAGTTTTTGGCAGAATTTCGTCATTACTTGAAGGACTATTCAGGTCGCGAAACACCGCTCTATTTTGCAGAAAGTTTGACAGAACACCTAGGTGGAGCTAAGATTTATCTCAAACGTGAAGATCTTAACCACCTTGGTTCTCACAAGCTCAACAATGTTTTAGGACAAATTCTTCTTGCTAAACGTATGGGCAAAAAACGAGTAATCGCAGAAACAGGAGCTGGTCAGCACGGGGTTGCGACAGCAGCGGCCGCAGCCAAGTTTGGTATGGCCTGTGATGTCTACATGGGAGCAGAGGATGTGGAACGTCAACGTCTCAATGTTTTCCGTATGGAGATGATGGGAGCAACTGTTCACGCAGTTGAAACTGGAACTCGTACCCTTAAGGATGCAGTTGATGCAGCCTTTGGAGCATGGATGAATGACCTTGAAGCCTTCTATGTTTTGGGATCTGCTGTGGGTCCGCACCCATATCCAACCATTGTTCATGAATTCCAAAAGGTCATCAGTGAAGAATCTCGTCGTCAAATCTTAGAAAAAGAAGGTCGTTTACCAGACTACGTTATTGCCTGTGTAGGTGGTGGTTCCAATGCCATCGGTGCTTTTTCTCAGTATGTGGCTGATGAAGAAGTCAAATTGGTTGGGGTCGAAGCTGCTGGTCATGGACTTGATACAGACAAGCAC
>CAJPJN010000058.1:0-9444 GCA_905369855.1 Streptococcus oralis
ACCCAAGGGATAGCTCGCAAACCACCGATTTCAGTAATCGTCTTACGAGCGGCTGGACGAGAACCAATGTTAAAGCTTGAAATAGCCTTGATTGGACTTGACTCGAAGACATAATCATAGAAATGATCATTACCAAAGACCAAATCACGGTAGATATCGTAACTACGGTCCACTACTTGATCCATAATAGCTTCGTAACGATTTGAGGTATTGGTATCACTCTTCTTCTGAGTAATCATACGGTTAATGGCTGCTGAAACCAACATTTCAAGGTTATAGTAGGCAGCATCTTTGTTACCATATTTATTGCCAATTACTTCACCCTGCTCCGTCAAGCGGATACGGTCCTTGATAGACTTGAGCGGTTGAGAGGTGATGGCTTCATAGGTTGGTCCACCACCACGACCGACAGTCCCACCACGACCATGGAAGAAGGTAACCTTAACGCCAAATTCATCTCCAATAGCAGTCAATTGTTGTTGAGCCTTGTAGAGGGTCCAACATGATGATAGGTAGCCACCATCTTTATTACTATCAGAGTAACCAAGCATGATTTCTTGGTAATTATTACGTGAAGCAATCCACTTCTTAGCTAGAGCAAGAGAAAGGTATTCCCTCATGGTTTCTTCTGAGTGGTCCAAGTCCTCGATTGTTTCAAAAAGAGGGACAATTTGGACACGAGCTCTCTCTTTATCAACTAGCCCTACTTCTTTTAGTAAGATAGCCAATTCCAGCATGTCTGATACGCTGGTTGCATGTGAAATAATGGTCTGACGAATAACATCATCACCCAACTTATCTTTCAAATTACGGGCAGCCTTAAAGATGGCCAATTCTTTTTCAAGTAACTCTGATTTTTCAACATGAGTGGCAGAAAGAATACGTGGATCTTCTTCTAATTCTTTCAAAAGAAGTTGGCATTTTTCTTCTTCACTGAGTTCGCTATAATGAGAATGAATTCCTGCTGATTTCAACAGTTCGGCTACACAGGCCTCATGAACACTAGAATCTTGACGCATGTCAATAGATGCCAAATAAAAGCCAAAAATTTCAACTGCCTGAATCAACTCAACAAAATCACCAGAAATCAGTGCTTCACCCTTGTTTTCCAAGAGGGAATCACGAATGGTAATTAAATCCTTATAAAAATCATTAGCTGTTTCATAGCGACCTCCAACTTCCTTATCCTCAATCAAATAAGCTTTTGTCGCTTGGATTTTTGATTGAATATCAAACAAGGCACGACGGTATAGCTCTTTTTCACGATAAATAGAATTATCCTTAGACTGACGAGCCATTTCTCTGACTTGCTTGCTCACATTGACAATACTGGTTGAGAGAGAGAACTCACGATAAAGTTGGTAAATTTTTTCATCATAGTAGTTCATGATGACTTCACACTGAGTCATAGCAGATTGTTTCAAGGTATCTGCTGTAACAAAAGGATTCCCATCACGGTCTCCACCAATCCACATTCCCATGGTAATTGGTTTAGGATGTTTCAACTCCAGTCCATGTTTTTTAGCCAGACGCTTGTACTCAGCAGTCAAATGAGGAACAGCCTTCAGGAATGAACTATTGTAGTATTCCATAACATTCGTGATTTCATTGGTAACTTTCAATTTCTTTTCACGAATCATATCTGTTTGCATGATAATCTCAATGTAACGACGGAGATCATTATGCCATTTTTCCTTATTGATCAAGCCTAATTTCACATCACGATACTTACGCAAGAGGGTGTGGATATGGTTAGTCAAATCCAGCATACTCTTACGTTGCACTTGTGTTGGATGGGCTGTCAAAACAGGGACAACATTCAAATGTTCTAAAATTTCAACCGCATTTTCTTTTTCTGCAACCATTTTAATCGTTGCTGATAATTTACCAAGATAATCTTGATCTATATTATTTTGATGGTTGATTTCATAGGCCAAATCCACGTCTTCTGAAATATTAATCAAAAGAGGCAAGATAGAGAAATAGCGTGAAATATAAGCCATTTCATCATTTGTCAGACTAGTAACCAATTGGTTCAAGCCCTGATAATCTTCTTGAGTTGATAATTCTTTCAACTCCATGATTTTTGCAAAAGTCTCTGGGGCAAGCATATTTTTAGTGATATCTTCTAACAATTCTGTTAAAATCAATACTTCTTCTTGCACGACAGCTTTATTACTATAGTTTTCTAATTTTTGAAGAGACATAGGTAATCCTTTCCACTATCAACTCTACATATAGTTTGATGAGTGAGTTTCTAACTCCTCATATAATTGGGCACGTTTTTCACTTGCATCAATATTTAAGACAAAAGCAATGGCTACAGACAAGACTAGGAGACTGTTCCCTCCTTGTGATAAGAAGGGGAAGGTTACTCCTGTCGAAGGAATAATGCCAGAAATTCCACCGATATTGACAAAGACCTGGACCAACATCATACCACCAACCCCAATCGCCATCATGGAATTAAAGGGATTCTTAGCACGAATACCGACTAGGATAATTCGCAAAATGAGGAAAAAGACAAGTGCTAAAATCAAGCCGGCTCCCACAAATCCAAACTCTTCAATGACAATTGAAAATACAAAGTCTGTATGGGCCTCTGGTAAATAGCCACGTTTTTCGATTGAATTTCCTAAGCCTAGACCAAACCACCCACCATTTACCATGGCAAAGTAGGAATTTGCAAGTTGGTGACCTGACCCTGCCAAATCGGCAAAGGGATTAAAGTAGGCACTGAAACGCTTAGCAACGTAACCAAATACTGGAACTTTTGAAAACTTATCAACCCCGATCATAGAAATAGCTGATAAGGACAGGGCTGAAACTCCAAATAATACACCGATAAAGGCTATAAACCAACGATGAGCAATTCCACTAACTGTATACATAATCAAGGCAACCAAAGCTAAAATAGAAGCATTCCCCAAATCTGGGAAAATAGCAAGGCTCCCAATCAGTACAAAGAGAACAAAGCGCCAGTCATTAAACGCACGAGGAAGCCACTGATTCTGTGTCAAAACTTGAAAATCATAAATAGCTATATCCTCTTGTTGTTTGGAAAATTTATTTGCTAGATACCAAATAATAATAATTTTCAAATATTCGGCTGGCTGAATGGTCAAAGGTCCTACAGAAATCCAGCCATAGGCTCCATTGACAGGAATACCAATTATCCGAGCCAAGGCTAATAGAATCAACTCAACGAACATAACGATAAATAGAAGACGTTCGTTTCTTAAAAAATTCAGTTTCAACTTATATATCAAGGCAATCAGTATCAAACTAAATATCCAAAATATTCCCTGACTTCGGACCAACTGCAGTGCACTTTGGCCTTCTTGAATCAAAATAGCACTGGTTGTCGAATAAACCACAATCAAGCCCAAAATAGATAAAAGTAAGTAAGGAACTAGAATAGAATAATTTAATAGGTGCCTTTTACTAATCTTCATAGTATCACCAATCTAATGAGAACAACACAATTGCTTCCCAAATTCCGTTTGTTTTCTAGTTTTGATTGCTATTATACCATTTTTTCCGAAAGAAAAAAACTCTTACCCTTAAGATAATAGATTTTCTCATAAGAAAAAGAGCGCTTGGCTCTTTTCTGTTTTATTCTTTTGAAGAACTGCTTGAGCTTGAATCTCCACCACCGATATATTGGGTAAAGATATTTTGGAAGGCTTGATCTTTAACCTTGATATTGGCTGCTTGCAATTCTTTTCCGACAATACTTTGAACAAATGATGCATCATTTTGTTTTTGAGTCAAGATAACAGTTTTCAATTTTTCTTTGTAGTCATCGATATTAGATGATTTTTCTGTTTTCTTAGTGAGTTTTACAATGTAATATTGGCTGCTGTAGGCTTGTGTGCCAGTGGCTGTGATGACATCAGAAACACCATTTACATCTAAAGCAAAAGCAGCTTTTTTAACTTGTTCTGGTACTTCTGTTGAAGCAGAATCAAAGGTGATTTCTCCACCATTCGCTTTAGTTTTCTCATCAGTTGAGTTATCTTTGGCTAATTGAGCGAAATCTGCGCCACTTGCCTTGGCTTTTTCAAGAATTTCTTTCGCTTTATCCTCATTATCAAGACGAATGATTTGAGCCGTTACATCTGGAGTGTATTCATCAAAGGCTTTCTTATAAGCATCATCTGTCAATTCAGCTTCTGCTGCTTTTTTAACTGCCAACTCAACTAATTTACTTGTACGAATTTGAGCTTTACGTGTTTCAAGGGTCATACCTGCTTGTGACAAGACACGTTGGTAGTTATCACCGTATTGTTTTTCTTCCTGAGCTATAGTATCATCGACTTCTTTGTTATCTACTTCTGAGCCATATTGCTTCTCAAATACTTTTTGGATGGTCAGGTTCAACAACACTTGTTGAGCTGAAGGGTTGCTTTTCACTTGCTCGTAAAATTGATGTTCTGTGATGACATCCCCTTTCATGCTGATAAGGTCTGCCCCTTCTGAACCTTTCGAACAAGCTGCTAAAGTTGCTACTGATAATAGTGTAATGGCACCTGCCAATAGTTTTTTCTTCATGTCTACTCCTTTGAGATAAGTGTTACCCTATCTATTTTACTATATTTTCTTAAATTATTCTGAAAATCATTCGCTGTCAGGCAATTGAACATCTGCTACATTTTTACGAAGCATGAGAATGCCGTCCCCTAAAGGCACTAATGTTGCAGTGAGTCCTGGATTGTCTAAGGTTGCGTCAAATAGTCTTTGTAGGCCTCGATAAATGGTTCGCTGACCACGACGGACTTCCATAATATCCTTGGCAACATCACCACCTTGGAAAATATCATCCAAGACAACCACACCACCAACTTCCAAATGTTTGAGGATTTCTGGCAAAAAGACGATATATTTAGACTTAGCAGAATCCATAAAGACGAAATCATGGGACTCTGTCAGTGTAGATAAGACATCTACCGCATCTCCCTCTAGGAGTGTAATTTGCTTGCGACTGTCAAACTGAGCGAAATTTTCCTTGGCAAATCCAATCATCTCTGGATTGCGGTCAATGGTTGTAATCTTAGCATTTGGTGCATGTTCAGCCATCAAGAGGGCTGAAAAACCGATAGCCGTCCCAATTTCCAGAATGTTTTTAGGCTGCATGATTTCCATGAGAAAACGGAAATAAGCAACCGTTTCATGGGGAATGATGGGAATATTTTCCTTGCGAGCAAAGTCTTCCAACTCTTTCAAAGAACCTGTAACTTGCTTTTGACGCTGACGCATCAAGTCCACAATTTCTTCCTTGACAACAGGGCGACGCATGTTATGGTTGGCATTTTTACTATATGATTCAACCATCTTATGCCAATCCCAATTTTTCAACAAGGGCTTCAAACTCATTCAAACGACGTTCAAAGACTGCAAAGGCATCGTTGAGGTAGTCTTCCTTCTCCATATCAACACCAGCTTTTCTCATGACATTAAGTGGATAGTCAGACTTACCTGCCTTGAGGTAGTCGATATAGCGGTCACGGTCTTCTTGACTACCATGGACAATCTTTTCAGCTAAAGCTGAGGCTGCTGCAAAACCTGTTGAATATTGGTATACATAGTAGTTATAGTAGAAGTGTGGAATACGTGCCCACTCGTATTGGATTTCAAGATTATCTTCCTTACTCAACCCATAATACTCTTGGTTCAAATCTGCGTAGAGTTTATTTAAGAAATCGCTGGTCAAAACTTCTCCATTTTGATCCGCTTGGTGAATGGCGTGTTCAAACTCAGCAAATTGAGTTTGACGGAAAACTGTTCCACGGAAACCATCTAGGAAGTTATTGAGAATAGCAAAGCGCGTTGCGTCGTCTTCCACTTCTTCCAATAATTTCTCCGTCAAGATGTTTTCATTAGTCGTTGAGGCAATCTCTGCCAAGAAGATAGAATAATCTCCGTAAACATAAGGCTGAGTTTCGCGAGTATAGCTTGAGTGCATACTGTGACCTGTTTCATGAACAAGAGTAAAGAGATTGTCCAGATTGTCCTGCCAGTTAAGAAGCATAAAGGCATTTGTATCGTAAGAACCACCAGAGTAAGCCCCTGAACGCTTGCCTTGGTTTTCGTAAACATCAATCCAACGCTCACTGAAGGCACGTTTAACACGGCTCAAGTAATCCTCTCCCAATACTGCCAAAGCTTCTTCTGCTTTTTTCAAGGCTTCTTCATAAGTAAAACTGTATTCAACAGATGAAAGCGGTGTGTAGACATCGTACATCTTAAGGTCTGAAATTCCCAAGATTTTTGAACGAAGTTCAAGGTAACGATGCAAGAGTGGCAAATGCTTGCGAACTGCTGCTACCAAATTGTCATAAACACTCTCTGGAACAAAATTCGCCGCTAGGGCTGCATGACGAGCACTCTTGTAGTTACGAACTTTGGCACGATAGTTTTGCACCTTAACATTGGTTTGCAAGGTTTTGGCATAGGTATGTTGGAATTGTTCATAAGTCGCATAAAGAGCTTGATAAGCACCACGGCGAACCTCACGATTTTTAGACTCCATCAAACGTGTGTAAGTCCCGTGAGAGAGCTGAACTTCCTTACCATCATCGTCAAGAACATAAGGGAACACAATATCCGCATTGTCCAAGATAGCGAAGGTTTCACTTGCCGAACCAAAGATTTCTCCAGCGCCAGCCAATAATTCTTCTTCGCGTTGTGAAAGAACGTGATCCTTGCCTTGCAAAAGCTTGTCAAAATAGTGTTGATAAACCTGCAATTTTGGCTGAGCTTCTAAAAAGTCAGCATACTGCTTTTCGCTAATTTCCATAAATTCAGGTTCATAGAATGAAAAGGCTTGGTCTAGCTGGCTATAGAGAGTCATGGCCTTGGCATAGTACTCTTGGTACTTGGCTTCACGTGTGTCTTGGTCATTCTTCATATGAGCATAAACGTAAAGCTTCTCCATCTGGCGTTCCATTTCAAGAGAAAATTCAGTAATTTCTAGTAGGCTATCCGCACTATCCAGGAGATGTCCTTCATACTGGGCTACTTTCTCCAATTGTTCTGTTAAATCTTTTAAGGCTTCTTCCCAAGCCTGATCAGTTGGGTAGATCGTTGATAGATCCCATGTATCTTTTTCATTTATTTCATTTCTTTGTAATACCATTAGATTCCTCCATCCTTTCTATTCTACCATATTTTTCAAGAAATATTGCTGATAAAAGGCTGGTGGATAAAGCTTTTGCCAATCATTTTGAGGATTTTCTTGGTAATAGGTTTGAAAATACTGATAATAGCTGGTTAAGTCCTTCTCAATTTGGCAAAACTCACCTACTAATGGTCGAATTTGTGGATACCATTCTTTTAGCCCATAAGTCAGGAGATTTTCCCCCTTTTGATAGGCTTCTGCTTGTTCTTTCATCCAAATAGGATTTTGATAATAGAGTTGTTGCTGAATATAGCTACAGATGTCCTTATCCTCAGAAACTGTAAAATGAGATATTTTTTGTTTCTTATAGGGAAAACGTAATATCTCCAGTAGACTATCTTGGCCATAGGGAAATTCCTTAATCTGATAATGGATTTTCCCGCGGAGATCTTGGTGTATAAGATATTTAAGCCTTAAAACCTGTTTTCCCTTGTCTACTTCCCAAACATAAAAGCCCATGGTTTGACTGAAATAAAGAAAACCTTCTTGCAGACGGGTCAAACGCTTCTTGAGCCAAAGTTTTTCTCCCAGTAACCACAGTACTTGGTAACCCTGACTACGATAGCCCTCGCTACGCTCTTTAAGAAGTTTCTGTGGCAAGGGACTACA
Source organism: Streptococcus oralis (assembly GCA_905369855.1). Classification (GTDB taxonomy): domain Bacteria; phylum Bacillota; class Bacilli; order Lactobacillales; family Streptococcaceae; genus Streptococcus; species Streptococcus oralis_BN. The sequence continues at coordinate 7,790 of CAJPJN010000058.1, forward strand.
CTGAACTTCTAGAGCAAGATGACCATTTACAAATACATCCGCAATCTGTTTAAGCTCTGGAAGAGGGTATTCTAATTGCACCTCAGCCTCTGTTTTCAACCAGCGATAGAGGAATTCCTTATTTTCCAAGTGTTCTAGACTTTCATTTTCAGAGGAATAATCACAGTATTTTAGGGATTTATGGGCAAAATGGGTCCGGACACTTGGTCCTTGACGCAAACGGAGCTGACCTCCACAAGCTGGGCAGGTGTATGCTTGCTTCTCAAGCTTATCCTCTAACACATTTACCAATTCTCCCCTAGCATCTCTCGCAACAAACATGATTTCCCTCCTTTTCTATATTATTCGAAAAAAAGAAAAAAGATCAGGAAATTCCCAATCTTCATCACTCTATAATTTTAGAGTTGCAAGCGACTTTCAAGAGCTTGTGTCAACACTTCAGAATAGTTCACTTTCTCACGATCTGCAAGTCTGACTAGCCACTCTGGAACCGTAACATTTTTTCGAATCGCTTTATTATTCTTTACGAAAGGCAAGGGATTGACCTGAATCAAAGTCACAAATCCATCAGGAGCTTTCAACTCAGCAATGTCACTAGGAGTAGGCAAAGCCAGTCCTTCATCAATATAAGAAGCTAAAACACTCTCAAGCATTTCCCGAGCATTTTTCATTGCAAGTTCAATCGTTGCTCCTTCAGTCCCGCCTCCAAATTCAGGAAATTCAACCCAGTATCCAGTGCCTTCTCTATGAAAAATAGCAGGATAAGATTTTAGCATAATACACCTCCACAATTTCCAAATCAACTATAATCCCAAATCTTTTAATATTTTTCTCTCTAGACCTTTTCCTAAATCCTCATTACCGTGAACTGGAATAGTGACAAGATAGGAGACCCCTTCTTTCTTAAAATGATGATGACTTCCTCTCTTACGAACTTCAATCCATCCATTTGCAAGAGCTAATTTTACCATTTCCTTACCTGTGATTGGCATTTATCGTCACCTTTCTATTCAAAATTATACTTATAATGCGTATTTTTGTCAATTCTTCTATCTTATCTATTCGTAAAAAAAGATCAGGAAATTTCCTAACCTTCAATGTTTATTTAATTTTTTTAGCTAGCATGGTCGCAAAGCGTAGTTGAATACGATTGCCATTCTCATCGCGACGGTGCAAATGGCCTGGATTTTCATTGTACTTAACCAATTCCCAGTCCTTGTAATAGTCTGCCAATTCCCCTTCTTTAAAAGTGAATGGGAAGTTAACCGAGCAAGGATAATCCTCCGTGTCCATGGCACAAACGATAAGATTATAACCACCGACCGTGGTATGCTCCTGCATATTTTTGATAATTGCAGGAATGCGGTCTGCTTGCAAAAACATCAAAACAACTGTCGATACGATGAAATCATACGCTTGTCCAATACTGGCTGAATTGATATCATAAAGACCAACTGGCATGTCTAGGTCTTCTTGCTCTACAATACTTTGCAAGATTTCAAGAGAAAGTTCATTTTGATCCACAGCTGTCACATCAAAACCTTGCTGGGCTAGAAAGAGTGCGTTACGGCCTTGACCACAGCCCAAATCTAAGGCTTTCCCTGGTTTTACTGTCTGCATTGCCTCTAGGATCTCTGAATGAACAGGATTGGTAT
>CAJPJN010000059.1:0-9275 GCA_905369855.1 Streptococcus oralis
GGTAAAGGGCATGGTTACCAAGACCATCAAAACCACAGGTGGCACAATCCGATAAAAACGTCTTCTAAAAAATCCAATCAAATTAATCTCATGGTTTTTAGAAAATTCTTCGATAAGTAGAGCTGTAATCAGGAAACCTGAAAATGTGAAAAAGACATCTACCCCGAAAAATCCTCCAGGAAAGATGGTCTGAAAGAAATGATACAAGAGTACCAGTAGTAAACCTGTAATTCTAATCAAGGAAAACCATTTAATGCGCATACGAGTTTATTCTCCCTTTCATTGTACACTTTATTCTATCAAAAAAAGAAGAAAAATCCCAAGAGAAAACTTAGGATTTTTAGCTTATATCAATTCCATTTTAGAAATTACGTCCTGACTTATTGTAGCCATATTTTTCCACAAAATACTCACGGAATTCCAAGAGATTGTCATCCATGATTGCTTGTCGCACTTGCTTCATCAGGTTAAGCAAGAAGTAAAGGTTATGGTAGCTAGTCAAGCGGATACCGAAGGTTTCATCAGCCTTGAGCAGGTGACGAAGGTAGGCGCGTGTATAGTTCTTACATGTGTAGCAATCACACTCAGGATCCAGTGGCGTAAAGTCCTCAGCAAACTGGGCATTTTTGACAACCAAACGACCTTGACTGGTCATACAAGTCCCGTTACGAGCGATTCGAGTCGGCAAGACACAGTCAAACATATCCACTCCACGAATCACCCCATCAATCAAGCTATCTGGCGCTCCCACACCCATCAAATAGCGAGGTTTGTTTTCAGGCAACAATTGGGTTGTAAAGTCCAAAACCGCATTCATCTCTTCGTGGGTTTCTCCCACTGCCAAACCACCGATAGAGTAGCCTGGGAAATCCATGCTGACAAGGTCATGAGCTGATTGGCGACGCAAGTCTTCAAATCCTGCCCCCTGCACAATCCCAAATAACCCTTGGTCATGTGGACGACGGTGAGCCTTCAAACCACGCTCAGCCCAACGACTGGTACGCTCGATTGATTTCTTAACGTAGTCGTAAGGTTGATAAAACTGGGGACATTCGTCAAAGGACATCATGATGTCTGAGCCCAGATTATTCTGAATAGAGATAGCTTTTTCTGGCGATAGGAACATCTTAGAACCATTGAGATGGTTTTTAAAGGTTACTCCTTCTTCTGTGATATTTCGGCTATCTGCTAGAGAATAAACCTGGAAACCACCACTATCTGTCAAGATAGGCTGGTCCCAATTCATGAACTTGTGGAGACCACCAGCGCGTGCAATGAGTTCATCTCCAGGGCGAAGCCAAAGATGATAGGTGTTTGACAGGATAATTCCCGAACCCATCTCCTTCAATTCTTCAGGTGACTGAGTTTTGACAGTGGCTTGTGTCCCAACTGGCATAAACATAGGTGTTGGGAAGGTGCCATGTGGGGTAATAATTTCCCCTAGACGTGCGCCTGTGTGTTTTTCTTTCTTAATCAAACGGTATTTGATTGGTGAATCTGACATTTTCTACCTCCGAAGCTGGAAAAAACAGTCCCAGTTCATACTTTGTGCCCAAGGGCATACTGTATGATTTTATCAAAAAAAGCTTGAACTGTCACGAACTATGGTATAATGAGAGAATGAAAAACTCAAAAATTGATTTAAAAACCGTTCGTCTGCAGGCCAGACAATTTCAGGCTGAAAATCCCCGCCTCTTTCTCGTCTATCTCTTACCTAGCATGCTAGTCATCTTGTCTGGCTTCCTCAATCCCTTAGAGCGTATCAACGAGTCTATTTTAGAGCAATCCTTTTTAAGCGTGCTTAGCCATGTATTCCAAGCCTACCTTTTTCCTCTATTAGTCTCCTTTATCGGGACAATACTTCTAACCAGTTCCGTCTATACAACGCTGAAACTCATCAAGAATCCTGATACAGAACTATCCGTCAAAAATAGTCTCACTCTCTTTAACGAAGAGCACTTTTCACAAACCTTTTTGACTCTCCTTCTCAAACGCTTCTATCTCTTTTTATGGAGCATTCCTAGTTTACTCGGGATTTACTTCCTCTTTTACAGTAGCTTTCTAGCAAAGAAATTCGTTGAAATCCATCCTGAATTTCCCAATCTGGATCTCACGTCAATTGAAACGGAGGGTTTCCTCATGACCTTTGGTCTTTACTTCCTAGCAAGTATCCTCTTGATGATTGTCGGAAATAGTCTCTATATCCCACAATACTATGCCTATTCACAGGTAGAATTTCTCCTCTGTGACACCCTAGACTTGGGACAAGCTAAACCAGGGCAAATACTTAAAACCAGCCGTTTCTTAATGAAAGGTTACAAATTTCAGCGCTTTGTCCTAGACTTACAACTCCTTCCTTGGTATTTCCTCAATTGGATTACCTTTGGGATTGCTAGTTTCTCACTCCTACCCTACATTCAAATCAATAAAATGATTTTTTACCGAGCAGTATTAGCTCGAAAACGTCCAAAAGCTTGAAGGTGACCCCTCAAGCTTTTTCTATCAATGAGTTTCTCCGCCTACCAACTTGAGGTCTTGATCTCCATATTCTATCATGGCGCCTATTGCCGCTTCTATCCCTCGCCTAATATCCACTAAACTCATAGCTGGAATAGTCGGTCGATTCACCACCTGTTCCATCATATAAGGAATATGCATAAAACCTGCCTTAACATGTGGAAATTTCTTTTCTACCAAATAGAGGGCCTGATACATCAAATGATTGCAGACAAAAGTCCCTGCCGTATTGGAAACAGAGGCCGGCAAGCCCTCTTTTTTTATAGCTTGGACCATCGCTTTAATCGGCAGACTACTAAAGTAGGCCGAAGCACCATCCGCTCGAATGAGAAGGTCAATCGGCTGATTACCTTCGTTATCAGGAATGCGTGCATCGTCTTGATTAATGGCTACTCGCTCAGGTGTCAAGCTGGTTCTTCCACCTGCTTGGCCGATACAAAGGACAAAGTCAGGTTGATAGCGGTTCATCTCTTCTTCCAATAATTGAGCCGATTTGTGAAAGACTGTTGGCACTTCTAACCAACGGACCTCAGCACCATGGATTTCAGCTGGTAAACCTTTAACAGCCTCCAAGGCTGGATTGACCTTTTCCCCTCCAAATGGCTCAAAACCTGTCACTAATACTTTCATTTCTAACTCCTCAAAACAAATTCAATGAGATTTTTTCTTAAAAACAAGTATAACATATTTCCCTTATTCTGGAGTGAAAAAGACTAGCGAGACTAGGATTGACCTTTGAACTTATTTAAAGAGAAAAATGCTAATCAAGGCCAAAATAGCTGGTCCACCTTGCTTCAAAATAATTTTCTTATCTGCTGTGAGAGAGCCATAAGTCGCAGCCCCAATCACAAATAAAACAAAAATAGTCACAATTTCTAAATTCTGTGAGAAATAAATTCCATACAAGAGAAAGACTCCTAGTAGAGCATTATAAATCCCTTGATTTTTAAACAGTGAACTTACAGACGGACGAGCCAGTTCTTCCTTTTCCATGTTAAAGACACGACTAGTCGCTTCTGATTGCGTTGCAATACTTTCCAAATAAAAAATGTAAAAATGCTCCAAAGCAACGATCGTTGCTAAAATGATTGTAATAATTGACATCTATTTCTCCTTAAATTTCTATATTTTCAATACCCAAAACCAATTTATTTAATAAACGGTTGAGTTCTGTTTTTTCAGATTCTGTTAAGATACTTTCCATCTCTTCCTTAACCTTGATATGCTTCAGAGGGGGATTCACCACTAACTGCTCCTTGGCATACTTCGTAGCCTCTACCAACACTTCTCGCTGATTTTCAGGATTGCGATGACGCTCCACCAAACCTTCCTTTTCCAAAATCTTGAAATGCCGTGTCAAAGCAGCCTGATCAATCTTCAAACGCTCCTGAACTGCCATTTGATTACAGGGAGAATTCTCCAGTAAAAACAGTAAAATCTGATACCGTGTCAAACTAATCCCAAGTCTTTTTTCAAACAATTGCGTACTCGCTTGCTCAGACAAGCGGAGTTGATACAGTAAATCTTGAATCTCTAGCATTTCTTTCTCCTTTAAATTAATCTATCAATAGTTGACTAATCAGGTATAATATAAAGTAAAATAGATTACAAGAATGTTGCTTGAGCCATTACTAGATGCTAACTTTCCATTTTCCATTCAAATTGATACTCAATGAAAATCAAAGAGCAAACTAGGAAGCTAACTACAGGTTGCTCAAAGCACAGCTTTGAGGTTGCAGGTTTGAAGAGATTTTCAAAGAGTATGACAAAGAAAAAACGAACGAGACTCGCTTCCTATCACGAAAGCTTCATCTCATTCGTCAAAATGATATTACCAAGTCTGGTTTATCCATTCATTGAAACGTGAACGTGGTCATAGTGGTTTTCTGTCACGCTACCACGGTCTGGCATTGGGTTCCAAGTATTAGCTGGCCCATATTTGCTATCGAATGGAGCATAGAAACGTTGTTTCCAAATAATGTAACTAATTCCACGGCTGGCCATGTTTTGAATAGCGTATTCCGCAATCTTATCCCCTAGTTCTGAGCTTTCTGGCACCATAAAATCGATAGCCAAACCTTTTCCGTGATCTCCACTATCTCCTGGACGGTAACCACTAAAGGATGTGATGCCAAACAAGTTAGCAATTTCTTCTTTAAAGGCAGCTGTTTGTGGTTGAAGGCCTGCATTTTCAGATTTCGCTACCGCAAGTCCAGCATAATCGGGCGCTGCTGGAGCCGCGTAAGTTGTTGAAACTGTTTTCTTCTCTTCTAGTTGATAAGTAGAAACTGCTGCTGTAGCTTCACTTGATAATGCTACTCCTTTTGCTTCTGAACTTGTTGCAGTTGTTTCGATTGCTGTTTCTTCTGCTGGAGTTGTAGTTGCTTCTACTGCTGATTCAGCTTGAATGCTTGCTTGTGTTTCCTGCTTCTCAGCTGGTGTCGTCGCCTGAGGAGCTACTTCTTCAACTGGACTAGTTGTTTCGGCTGTTTGCTCCTCTGGGACAGAAGTTCCTGTAGATGGCGCGACTTCTTCTGAAGCAGTCACTGTCTCTGTAACTTCTGAACTTGATGCTACTTCTTTTGTACTTGTAGTTTCTACCGCTTTTGGAGCTTCTGCAATCGGTTGAGAAAGATCTGCAACCTGAACAGTTTGAGCATCAACGGTCACTTGATTGGTTGTCAAATCTGCTGTCGCAGTTGTCACTTCCTCACTAGAAGCTGCTCGAGGAGTTTGGATTTCAACTTCTGTTACTTCTTCTGCTTCATTGACAGTCGTTGTCAAAACGGTTTCTGGGAAAATCAGGTCCATATTGGTGATTTTATTCAAATTCGCAAGAACTGTGACATCTACACCCAAGGCTTCTGCAATGGTGCTCAAGGTATCACCATACTGAACGGTATAACTTGTCTTGTTGTCCGTTTTAGTCAAATCGTTTTGGATTTGCTCAACACTACGTGCAGTCCAAAGAACTTCTTCTGCTTGAGTTGCCAATACTGGGGCAAATGACAAGGCTACTGTTGAGGCTAATAATATTCTTTTCTTCATTCTTTCAAATTCCTTTCAAATGAGTACCTGTCTATCATAACACAAAAAATGCAGAAAAAAAGCCCTCTCGGGCCTATTTAACAGAACTGTCTATTCCTTGTAACAAACTCGGTTACTTGAAATAGTTTGTTAGGTCTCTGTCACAAAACTGACACAATCTTATCGTTCCCAATCCCCAAAAATGTAAGGAATATCTGCTAACCCTTGAATCCTGTGATTTCCTTCATAAGTCGACTCTAAAAAGTTGATACTTTGAATCCCACTATTCTGGGCAAATTCCACATCCAGAGTCCGATCCCCTATATAATAAGTATTATCATGATTCAACTGATACTTGTCTAACAGATAGGTAGCCGCTTCTGAACTAGGCTTGCGCGCAAAGCCACTCTGACTGGTTAAAATCTCCGTGAAATAGGATTCCAAACCCAAGTCTCTGAGAATGGTAAGAGCATTGTCTCCCTTATGAGTGTAAACAAACTGCTGAATTCCTGCTTGGTCTGCCCAAGCTAGCACATCACGCGCACCTGGCATCAAAACTACCTGAGCATTCTTCTCAGCCAAACTCTGGGCACGCACCTGATTTAGCACTTCCACATCCAGTTTTCTCTCTTCTGCCACCTGCACAAGCAAATCCTGCACCGAATACTTGAGGATAAACTCTCTCACCTGCTCCTTATCATAAGGAATAGAAAACTGAGCAAAAGTTTCCTCAATCCCTGATAAAATCGCTTCATAAGAGTCCAATAAAGTCCCGTCTAAATCCCAAATAAAAGCTGTTTTTTGCATTTCCTATCCTTTCAAGCTCATATAACGCTGGTAACGGTAACGTAGAAATAACCAACGAAAACCATTATCCAAAAGGGTTCCAGCCCAAATACCGGGCAAGCCCCAACCAAGAACAATCCCCAGCAGATATCCTGTTCCAATACGGATACACCACATTCCTATACTTGTCGCATAAAAGGGAAGCCGAGCATTGCCCAAACCCTGCCAGACTGCTGTATAGATGACTGTTCCTATCGTCATAGGAGTACCAAGTAGTGAAAAAAGTGTCACTAGAACACTAGCCTCCACCGCTAGAGAATCAGTCGTATAGAGATGAGTCAGTGGTATGCCCAAGGCATAGACACTAAGCGTCAAGGGCAACATGAGAAGCAGAGAAAGCCAAAAGGTTTGCTTGCTCAAACTAGCTACTCTTTCCCAATTATCCTCTCCAACTGCTCGAGCTACCAGCATGACCGTTGCCGTAGCGACGCCAAAGGCAGGCATGTAGTTAAACTGGGTCAAGACTTCTCCGACTGCATTTCCAGCAACTGCCTCCGTTCCAAAAGAAACGACCAAAGCAATGATAACGACATCTCCAGCCCGCATCATGAGCCGCTCTCCAGCTGCTGGCAAAGCTAAGGTCAATAGTTCCTTATCTAAACCAAAAGTCGGTTTCTCAAAAGGCAGCTTTAATTGCGACCATAAAATCACAAGACCTACCAAACGAGATAGAATTGTCCCCCAAGCAACACCAGCTATCCCCATATCCAGGATAAAAATAGCTAGACTTGAAAAAAGAATATTCAAGGCATTGGATAAAATACTCACATAGAGGGGCAAACGTGGATTATGAGTTGCACGAATCAAGGCTCCCAGACTAGTCATTAAACCTAAGAGAACAATCGATCCGCCTACCAAAGATAGGTAGAGTCCACCACTCTCAGCTACATCTCTCTCCGTCCCCAAAAGTCCTATCATCTCTTGCCCAGCGAAGATGGACAAAAATCCTAAAAGGAAACTTAAGAGTAAAGTAATTTTCAAGGCCTCAGTCACATGATAGGCTAGCTTAGATTGATCCTTCTGCCCCAAACTTTTTGAAATAACACTGGAAATAGCAGCTCCCAGAGCGATGAAAATCGCCTGGTAAATCGTGATAATATTGCCAGCTACTGATACACCCGAAATAGCTATCAAGCCCAAGTGGGCTACCAAGTAACTATCCACCATCCCCATGAGCATCTGCAAAAAGTTTTCGCCCATAGCTGGCAAGGCAATATTAAGAATGTCTTTATTTTTCTTAAACAATCCTTCCTCCTGATGAAAAGAAACTCAGTTGGTTTCCCAACCGAGTTTACTCCCTCTGTCTTAAAGTCCTAGATAAGCCTCAACCGCTGCTTGCATATCAGCAGCTGCCACTGTTGTCTTGTGACGAACAGGAGCTGTTTCAAGCCCGTCAACTGCTGGCGGCACTGCCACTCCTGAGATTTCATGTAATTGAGCCAAGGCTTCAAAGTCAGTTAAGCCTGCTTTTCCTGTTACCGCTTCTACTGCAACCACTGGGAACTTGTATGGACTAGCTGTTGAAGCAATCACTGTCTTAGTTACATCTCCAGTAGAAGCTTGGTATTTCTTATAAACTGCTGAGGCAACCGCCGTATGTGGATCCTCGATATAAGAATCTGACTCATAAACACGCTTGATTTCTGCCGCTGTTTCTTCCTCAGTCGCATATTCAGCTACAAAGAGGTCAAGAATCTCTGTATCAAAATTAGTCAACTCATATTGACCTTGCGTGTTCAAGGCATTCATAAGTTCAGCTGTCTTAACCGCATCATTTCCCAAAAGGTGGAAAATGAGACGCTCCAAGTTTGAAGATACCAAGATATCCATAGATGGACTAGTTGTTACCTTAAACTCACGTTTCTTGTCGTAAACACGTGTCTTGAAGAAGTCTGTCAAAACATTGTTGTCATTTGAAGCACAGATCAATTTACCAACTGGCAAACCAATTTGTTTAGCATAAAAGGCAGCCAAGATATTTCCAAAGTTTCCTGTTGGTACTGTGAAGTTGACCTTTTCACCAGCTACAATTTCACCAGTCTTAACCAATTGAGCGTAAGCATAAACATAATAAACAATTTGTGGTACCAAACGACCAATGTTCATAGAGTTAGCTGATGAAAATTGCAACTTATTGGCAGCCAATTTTTCACGAAGAGCCACATCATTAAACATATACTTAACGTTTGTTTGAGCATCATCAAAGTTACCATCAATAGCGATAACATGAGTATTGTCGCCAGTCTGAGTGGTCATTTGCAACTCTTGTACCTTGCTGACACCATCCTTTGGATAAAAGACGATAATCTCAGTACCAGGCACATCGGCAAATCCTGCCATAGCAGCTTTCCCAGTATCACCAGATGTCGCAGTTAAGATGACAATCTTGTTCTCCAAACCATGCTTCTTAGCAGCTGTTGTCATAAAGTATGGCAAAATAGACAAGGCCATATCCTTAAAAGCAATTGTTGAACCATGGAAAAGTTCCAAGTTATATTGCCCGTCTAATTTCACTAATGGTGCGATAGCTGGAGTATCAAACTTGCTATCGTAGGCATTGTTGATACAGTAGTCCAACTCCTCAGCTGTAAAGTCATCTAAAAATGCTGACAAAACTAACTTAGCAACTTCCTGATAAGAAGCATCTTTCAATTTGTCAAAGTTCAAATCTACCTTTGGATAAGTAAGCGGTGTAAACAAACCACCATCCGTTGCTAAACCTTGCAAAATTGCTTGGCTAGCAGTTACTGTATTGTTGGCATCACGCGTTGATTGATAAACTAATGTCATTACTCTCTATCCTTTATCTATAGTCTCATCCATTATATCATGATTTTTCAGAAAATTCTCCTTTTATAAGAGAAATTATAGGCTCAATTCTTCTT
>CAJPJN010000060.1:0-9263 GCA_905369855.1 Streptococcus oralis
GTGCAAACATAGCACTTGCGTCTACTCCATAAACAAAACCTTTAAAATGCGTAATCATCTATTTCCTCTTTTCTATTTTTATTTTAAACTAGATTCAAAAGTTAAATCACGAATTCTAAGGCCTTCAAGATGATTTTCTTGTCTTTGATTCAAAGGATTGATTTGATAGTTCCACCACCGTTCATCGCTTTCTTGATTGGCTAGGTATTTCCAGTTTGGATGCTTAATGGAATTGTACTTTTTACTTTTAAAGACAGGCATATTGGCAATGCGAACCAAGCATTCATGCCGTTTCATATTTCCGACTTCGTCAGTTGTCATTAAATCACGAGCAATCTTTTGATGAGAAAGGGATCCTGAACCTGTCTGGCCAAAGGAACGACTAGTATTTCGAACATCAATGGTTTGTTTACCGAGTAAGCCACTCATAAATTTAAAGGTATCTTCATCATTCCCACCTAAGTAGACTAAGCTATCACAGTTCCCCAAAATGGTTTTCCAAGCTTCTTTTTCTTTATAGAGCCCTTGAAGTTGGGCAATATTTTGTAGAATAGGAACGAGACTCATATTCCGTGAACGGACTGTTGAGGTTTGTTCAGCAAAATCTGGGATTTCTCCGATATTGGCAAATTCATCTAAGTAGACTCTCACATGAAGAGGCAATTGACCCTTAAAATCAATATCTGCTTGTCTTGTTAGGGTTTGAAATACGGTTGAAAAAAAGAGGGCTGAAAGAAAGCGAAAGGTACTATCGTTATCTGGGATAACTAAGTAAACCATTGATTTTTCCTGGCCCCATGTCTTCATATCAAGGGTATCTCTTTTGGTCAAATCCATGACACTTTGAATATTGAAGAGGGCAAATTTAGCAGTGGTTACAGCTATAACAGAATCCAGAGTCTTATCCTTATAATTTTGAAAATCTGCCCAATTTCGCATGGTAAAATTTTCAGTTCCATACTTTTTAGCATAATTTTCAAATAGAATTTCTAAGACACTTTTTTCTTGGTTTTCACCCTTGGATAAGTGTTTAATGAGTTTTGAGATTTCAGCAAAACTTGGATAACGCCCTCGTTTTTTTCGCTCTTCCACTTCTTTTTTTTGACGTTTCAACAAGTTTTGGTATTCTTTTTGACTTAAACGACTTTCTTCTATGAGCTGTTCTCTTGTTTTGGGTGGATTATAGAAATCGACCAAGTAGGAGGCTAAAGCTCGTACCAAAGTCATAGAAGCTTCATCCCAAAATGGATCACTACGAGATCCAGAGCCTTTGGTGTTATTAAAATAAACCGTCAGCATGCGATTCAAATCATTTTCTGTCTCTATATAGCGAAAAGGATTGAAGCCATCTGAGTTCTTCATATTGACTAAATCTAGCACCTTTACTTGGTAGCCATGTTCCAAAAAGAGTCTTCCTGTTTTCTCAGCTAAGTGATCTTTAGGATCCACGACAATATTGGAACTATTCATCTGAATCAGATTGGGCTTCACAAAGCGAAATGTCTTCCCACTTCCTGAACCTCCGATCACCGCAATATTCTTATTTCTATCATATTGAGGTGGTTTTTTATCTAATAATGTCAAACGAACATCTTGTGCTAAGATCGTATCATGAGAAAATTCTTTACCGTAAAAGAGCTTCTTTTCTTTTAGAGTTCCAAAACGGGCGCTCCCGTATTCTACCCCTTCTCGGTATTGTTTTTTACCAGTCTCTAGATAGAGATAAACCAGTAACATCATCACAAATCCTAGTAGAAAAAAAGCACTTGATTTTCCAGTAAAGGAAACATTCCATGGCGACTGAAGAACTTCATCTTGACCTTCCATCAGAAGATGAGTCCATTTATCTAAGGTATTTCCAGTATAGGAATCATACAAAAGCGTCAAACGATGAAAAAGATAGCCTAGTAAGATGCCTAACAGTGAGAATAGTAGGAATTTCTTTCCACTGTACATCATCTCACCATCTCTTTCTGTTTGACGGCTCCTTCTTGTCTAAAGGTTATTTGGGATTTAGCCTCATCAATTGCATCGTCTAATGACTTATCCATGGTAAAATCAGCTAATTTCTCCGGATCATTAACCATTTTTTCTAACAGATGGTCTAAATGATTGTCTAGAATCGAACGGTCTTTCGTGTAGAAATGCAGAGAATCCCCTTGCCAAGCGATGGCTAAAGGAATCTCTTCTTTTTCTAAAAAAGCTTTAAATTTCTCTATATCAATTGGTTTGTCTAAAAAATCTTTTTTCAGATTAATCGTATCAATCGAATAAGGAGATTGTAGCAATTCTTCTAATTTCTGTACCCCTATCTTATAGGCGGAATCCTGTGCTAAAGCCTGACGTCTAGACCATTCTAGAATCTTTAAAAGACTTTTTACAGTAAATAAAAGACTACGCTCAGCATATTGAACTGCCATTCGTTCCTGTTGTTCAGAGGACATCTGATGCCTCCTTCTTCACAAATAGCAGTTTTCCTTCTTTATAACGATAAGCTATCAATTTCTGACGTTGCTTAATCGACTTGACAACCTGCAGTAGATCTCTCGAATAAGGTTCTCGAAGAGTGACTTCTACTGCTTTCCCATCAAAGATACCAACACGTTTAAATTCAATGTAGTCTTTTTTGAGATGTCCTAAGCCCATACCAAAGGGAAAGTGATGAATCAATTGGATGGTACAACCACCTTTATTTCCCATTTGTTTCAAATCATACAAGTTTACTACCTTCATGATTAACTCCTTTATCTAGTTTGTCGCATCGTTTAAGTCTGGAAACGATAAACTCCGTGTCTGTTAGAAAATTCTCACACACGTCTTGTGCCAGTTGCCCTTCACAGGGAAATACTCTCAGTCCCTACTTACACAGGCACGCTAATCAAGACGGAGTGGATTCAATTTTCAAAGAACAGGTAGCTTTATTATAGATAAGAGTAGTTGAAATTTTTATCACATTTTTTATTTTTCTGTAGAGCTAAATTCATACTAAACAAAGATTTTGAAATAAAAGACTAACATTGTTACATAACGTTAGCATTTCATTTCCCTAAAACAAACTAATTTGGTCTAAAAAAGCAGCAAACTATAAACTAGTAGGTTCCATACCAAATGTAGACCCATACTTCCTCTTAAGTCAGATTTATAGCGCACCATCCCTAAAAACATCCCAAGTGAAACATATAAACACCAAGCTAGAATGGTTCCTGGATGATGTACTAAGGCAAATAAAACACTTGTCAAAGCAACTCGAATATCTAATTTTCTAACCAAGTTCCATAAAATTTCTCGATACAGAAATTCTTCAACCATACTCGCATTGATTAAGAACAATAAAAATGAAAACCAAGGAACTTGATGTTGAAGGCCAATTAAGTTTGCTTGATTCGTGCTTTCTTGAGCATGAATCAGACTAAAACATAGACTTATAATCAGTAGACTAACGAATCCAATACCAATCCACTTTATCCTAATTTTCATATTGACCTTGGCCACTTGTTTACGTTGACCATACATCCATAAAAAAGAAATGAGTGACGCACCATAGAGAATCTCTAGTATAGTTAACTCACCGATACAAAGAAATTTCAGTAAGTATAGAGATACCAATAGGACATTTACTTGTTGGAATATATAAACTGGAATTATTCTTTTCATAGTTACCTCCGAAATAAATCTTCATAATCTAAATCTAATACCTGCACAATCCTTTCTACCCATGGACTTTGAGGCATTCGTTGTTCCATCTTGTAGTGACGAATCTTTTGATACAAACGATTCAATTCACTTGGATAGTGAAACTCTCCCGCAAACATTTTTCTGGTTAACTCAATCCAGCTGATATTTCTTTCAGCCAAAATAATGGACAAGTTCTCCCAAAATCGTTCAGCCATATTGCTTCTCCTTTAGTTAGATAAATAATGTGTTTGTGCCATGTAAATCAATTGTTTCGTATCTCTTGGCAATAAAGCTCTAGCCTCCTCCAGATTCAGATTTGGATAAACTCGCTTATTTGAAACCGCAAGAGGAAGTCTAATAGTTAGTTCAGGATTTTTTAATATCATTTCAATGAAATCCGTTAGTCTTAAATTGTCACGGTTCTTAAATCGTAATAAATTAGGAGATAAAAACTCAAAACAATCTGAAGAATAGCTCATCATCTCAATTAATTTATCCCTTGTCATTTCAGAAATCGAATGACAGGATACCTCAATGCCATAGTTTTGGAAGAATTCTAAAAGAAGTTGATTTCTATGGTTATTTTTACTTAGATAGAGATCAATCATGGGAGACCTCCCAAAGATTCGGTTCCATTTGATATTCTGAGACGATTAAGGAATCTAATAAATTGGAGAAGTTAATTGATTTCTTGTCTTCATCATAAGCTTTTACAGTTACTTGGGTTGTAAGTATTCCCTCTTTTCCCTCGGCTCGATAGCCTTGCCCATATAAAACAAAAACAAGATTTTGATGATCATCTATAAAGGCATCAGCTCCGTTCTTTATATCCTGACTTTCAAGGAATTCCATAATGTTTTGAAGATAGGATTCGTAAAATAGGGGGTAATTGTGTTTTTTATGGTAATAATCTAAAAATGTCACCTCAAACTCACATGGATAATTGGGCATCAAAAATATTTGTTCATCCAGCTGTTTGATTTCTGCGTCATGTAATTCTGTTTCTAATTCATCACAATATAGTATTGACTCTTTATTTAACGCTTTCATCTTTTTCCTCTATTTCTTTTAATTTCTTTGCGATTGCAGCAATCACAGGAACGGTTACACTATTACCAGCTTGTTTATAGAGCTGACTATTACTAGAGACTTTTCTAGCAGCTTCAAAAGCCCAATCAGGAAAGCCCTGCAGTCTAAAACACTCTTTAGGAGTGATTCGTCGTATCCTCAAACGGTAAAATTGCCCATCAATTAAGACACCAGCTACTTGGTAAACTTGTTTATCTTCTCCTTCATAGCTAGCCACTACTACTCCCATTTGCCCACTAGTTGTTAACGTATTCGCTATACCTTTTCCAACTCTACCACGACGATACTGAGAACTTGGTCTTTCTAAATTGATTGAATCCCCAATCTATGCATGAGCATATCCTTTTTTCGTTGCCTCTCGGACTTTTAGAAATTGGATTGGTTCTGGAATCAGTATTTTGGGGATTTTATCTCCACCTTGCATCGTAGTCAGTGTTGGAGATAAGCCCTCACTTCCATAGACGCGACCAGTTTCCTTAAAGCTAGTTGGTAAATCTCCAACAACGACAATACCATGGCGATCCTGAGTATTTAAAGTAAACATTGGCTCTTGATTATCCTTGAAACGTCTACCATTTTGTCTTTTTTCTAATCTGTCTGGTGTCATACAAGGAATCGCAACTTTAAATCCTTCTCCTTTTCCACGAACTAAGGTTGGCGCAAGACCTTCTGAATAATAGACTTTACCACTCATTCCACTTCTTGATGGATTTAAATTTCCTAGTACTTTCAAAGTCTCAGGGTTAGTTGCTTGACCTTCTCGTCTGAAAGGAAATAAGAGTCTGGTACCTTTCTTTCTAGAATGTCCGATAATAAACACCCTCTCTCTGTTTTGGGGAACGCCAAAGTCTTTACTGTTAAGCACCTGCCACTCAACATCAAACCCCAACTCATCAAGTGTAGTAAGGATTGTTGTAAACGTCCGTCCCTTATCGTGATTGAGTAGGCCTTTAACATTTTCAAGAAAAAGAAAACGTGGTTGGATTTGTTTGGTCGCTCGAGCAATTTCAAAGAACAAAGTTCCTCTAGTATCTTCAAATCCCAATCGTCTTCCTGCGATTGAAAATGCTTGACAAGGGAATCCCCCACAGATGACATCGACTTTCCCTCTAAGTTTTTTAAATTCGTCATCTGAAACATCTCGTATGTCATGAAATTCTATTTCTCCTTCCGTTTGAAAAATGGATTTATAAGATTCTCTAGCAAATTTATCAATCTCACAAAATCCAATACACTCGTGTCCAACACTTTCCATTCCAAGTCGAAAACCACCGATACCTGAAAATAAATCAATAAATCTCATTTCTTTATCACCCCTTTCTTATCGACTATCATTGTCAGAACTGTCACTCCACTTGAAATGACAATGAGCATAACTAATATCCACTCGATTGGCGACATTTAACCACCTCCTTTTCTAACACGGTTGTTCCAAACGGAATACAAGCCATTAAACACAAATTCAGCAAGTACTTCCGCACGTCTAACAAAGTGAACATTGTCAAGAGCATACTGATAGATTCTCTCAAAATCAGTCATAGCAATTTCACTGGCTGTTTCAGAAAAACCTTCTCGTCTAAATTGATCTTGTACCAATCCCCAAATATAATCTCGATCATATTTTGTGACCTTTTCTACTTTTCTTTTCAAAATAGGTTGAGTATTCCTATCCTCCTCATCCTCAATAAATAAAGAATCAGTCTCACTATATTTAGTCTCACTAACTTCAGTCTCACTAGGGGCTGAATAAGAGACGGGGGCCGTTTCATTTTCATCCTGCCCTAGTCTTTTTTTAACACTAGGCCTGTTCGAACTAGCTACTGGGGTAGAAGACAACTCCCCTAAATAAATCTTATTAGCTAGTCTTCCTTTCTCACTTGAAGTCTGTTGAACTTCATCAATTAAGTCATATTCTTTAAGAATTTTTTTGATGGACAATAATTTTGACTTCGAACAACCTAACAGCTTCATCAGTTTAGAGTTAGAAAATACTAAATAGACTGCTCCTTCTTCATCTATCAACCACGACTGAGAGATAATTCTAAACGATCTTTTAAAATAGAATAAGCCACCTTTACTTCTAGTTTCATATCCATATATTTCTCATCCTCAAAAAGAATTTTAGGTAATTTATAATACCGTTCTGAAGTTTGGTATTGATTTGCGGTAATTCGTTTCATAGCGCTCCTCCAAGTTCTTTGAGTATTAAATCTCCACTTGATTCCAAGCGAACCAAGCCACTTTTTTCTAATTCAGTCATAATAGAGATGGCTTCAACAATGTCAATTCCCATTTCACGTACTAAAAATGAAATGACAATATAGCGTGATGATTGTAATTCTTTTGTCATTTTCCCTCCTGAAAATAAAAAAAGGAGAACAATATTCAATTGTTCTCCACTATAAATTTGCTAAAAAGAAAAACCCTGCCAAATTAATTTTTGGTAGGGTTTTTGGTAGGAAACTAAATTAATTTATCAGTTTCTAAAATGTGTTCACGATTCTAAAAGGCTGATACTATAGTATTCCGATTTCTAATTGGTATATGCCTCTTATTTAAGAGTAACTGAAGCTCCAGCTTCTTCCAATTTAGCTTTGATTTCTTCAGCTTCTGCAGTTGCAACGCCTTCTTTAACAAGTGCTGGTGCACCGTCAACAAGTTCTTTAGCTTCTTTAAGACCAAGACCTGTGATTTCACGTACAACTTTGATAACGCCAACTTTTTTGTCGCCTGCAGATGTCAATTCAACGTCGAATGAATCTTTAGCAGCACCAGCGTCAGCAGCACCAGCTGCAGCAACAGCTACAGGAGCAGCTGCAGTTACACCAAATTCTTCTTCGATAGCTTTTACAAGGTCGTTCAATTCAAGGATTGAAGCTTCTTTAATTTCAGCAATAATGTTTTCAATGTTCAATGCCATTGTTATTTCCTCCAAATAAGTTTTAAATTTTATAATAGTTTTTTCGTAGCTAGGCTACGCTGCGTAGCTTAAGATTAAGCTGCGTCTTCTTTGCTTTCTGCAACCGCTTTGACTGCAAGAGCAACGTTGCGCACTGGCGCTTGAAGTACAGAAAGGAGCATAGAAAGAAGTCCTTCGCGGTTTGGAAGAGTTGCAAGTGCAAGAATCTCTTCTTTAGATGCGACAGCGCCTTCGATTGCACCACCTTTGATTTCAAGTGCTTCAGCGTTTTTAGAAAAGTCGTTCAAGATTTTCGCTGGTGCGATAACATCTTCGTTAGAAAATGCTACTGCAGATGGTCCAACGAATACAGATGCAAGATCTTCAAGACCAGCTTTTTCAGCTGCACGACGCAAGATTGAGTTTTTAATGACTTTATACTCAACTTCGCTTCCACGAAGCTCACGACGAAGAACTGTATCTTGCTCAACTGTCAAACCACGAGCGTCTACAACGACGATAGATGCAGCAGCTTTCATTTTTTCAGCTACTACGTCAACTAGTTCCGCTTTTTTAGCAATAATTGCTTCACTCATTAGTGTGTTCACCTCCGTTATTATTTTGCTTGGGGAATTTTTCCAAAAGAAAAACGCGCCCAAACCTAGACACGAAAGTACAATACGCTTCTTTTTACATGATACGTTTTGTCCTCGGTAGGATACTTATGAGTCGAGCTCCCCTACTGTCTTAGGCAGTTTTTTCAAACCGTATATAAGTATAGCATAGTCAAAAAAAGAATGCAAGATTTTTGCAAACTTTTTTTAAAATTTTTTCGTGATTTTTCTTTTAAAGTTCTACTGTCAGGACTTGACCTTGCTTAACAACCTGTTCTCCGGCGATATAAACATCATCTACATCACTGGATTTGACTGCATAAACCAGGTGAGAGAGCATATTTTCCTGAGGTTGGAGATGAATTTTTCCTTGCGGTTGAATAACGAGAAAATCTGCTTGCTTGCCAACTTCCAGACTTCCTATTTCATTTTCCATTCCAAGGACCTTGGCCCCTTCGATTGTCAGTGCCTTGAGAGCTGTTTCGATAGGAAATTGTCTGGCATCTCCACTTTTCATCTTCTGAAGAAGAGCTGCTGTCCGTCCTTCCTCAAACATATCTAGATTGTTATTGGAAGCAACCGAGTCAGTCGCAATACCGACTGCTACCCCTGCTTTTTGCAGTTGGATGATGGGAGCAATCCCTGAGGCCAATTTGAGGTTACTGATAGGATTATGGGCGATAGCCACTTGAGAAGTTGCCAGGCGTTCAATTTCTCGCTCATTTAA
Organism: Streptococcus oralis; assembly: GCA_905369855.1. Lineage (GTDB taxonomy): Bacteria > Bacillota > Bacilli > Lactobacillales > Streptococcaceae > Streptococcus > Streptococcus oralis_BN. The sequence goes on from CAJPJN010000060.1 coordinate 9,005, forward strand.
TTCGACCCCATGAGCAAAGACAGACGGATGATCTAAGTAACCTAGTTCTTCTAGAAAGGCTAGGGGGCGTTTTCCGTAGCGTTTCAAGATAATTCCTGATTCTTCCTTGGTTTCCGCCACATGGATATGGATGGGAATATTCAGCTCTTTTGCCATTTCCAAGCTCTTTTCCAGCAAATCTTTACTACAGCTGTATGGAGAATGTGGGGCTACCATTACCTTGAAATTTAGATTTTCATATCCTATGATTGTCTCGATG
>CAJPJN010000061.1:0-9262 GCA_905369855.1 Streptococcus oralis
GTTATTTCTTTCATTCTTTTTCTCCTAATACTCTTCGAAAATCTCTTCAAACCACGTCAGCGTCGCCTTACCGTACTCAAGTACAGCCTGCGGCTAGCTTCCTAGTTTGCTCTTTGATTTTCATTGAGTATTATTCTGCCAAGGCTCCCATTGGATCCCATGGTGCGAGTACGATTGGTTCTGCATCATAAGCAGCCTGTTCTTCTGCTGTCAGCAATTCTTTGCGAACAACGATTTGGTAAGTGTATTCGTCCATCCAAGCGTCTGAGGCAACAAAGTAACCATCTGTACCGACCTTGTCTCCCCATGAGTTTTCAACTTTCCACTTAGTTGACTTACCATTTTCGTCCAAATCAACACCTGTCAAGACCATGGCGTGAGTCATCAAGCTTTCGCTGTAGTCCAAACGTCCAGCCTTGTCTTGAGTGAGTTTAATGTCCATGCTTGATTCGAAATCATAAACATCTGTCGCAAGGATTCCAGCTTTGCGGTTGCTGAGCTGGCCGACATCAGAACCAAACCAAACAGTCTCACCTGTTTGCATTTGAGCAATCGCCAATTCTTTCAAGCGCTCCATCGGCACGTTGATGTAGCGAACTGTACGGCTACCAACCACATTTCCTAACATCTCAACTGTGTAAGATTGGCCATAAGGTTTGTCAGCAGTTGGGGCGTTAATAACAGAAACATAGTCTTCTAGAGGGAGATTAACATATTTCTTGTAAAATTCTTGTGGAGTAATACTCTTTTCGCTTTGGTAGTTGTTATCCTTATCGCGATAAGCAAAGTCAAATTTACGTGGTGGGAGACCTAGTGACATTGCAAGGAAATTAAAGATTTCTTGCAAGAGGTCTTCTTTCTTAGCTTGGACAGTCGCTTGATCTGCACCAGAAGCAAGCAAGTCACGCAAGATTTGAGCATCTTGGCGAAGCAATTTGTTAAGGATTGCATTTAACTCACGGCTACTGCTAGATGAAACGGACTCAGGGTAAACTGACTTAGGCACGACACCGTATTTCTCAAAGAGAGAAACGACCATATCCCACTGACCACCGTCTTGTTGTGGTGTTTGAAGTAGGAATTTAACCTTGCGGCTCGTCAAGTCTTGGTCTGCAGTCGCAATGACTTGCTCCAAGAACCAGTTTGATTTCTCATACTTGTCCCAGAAGAATGTGTGGGCCTGTGATAACTCAAAATTTTCCAATTTGTATTGCGAGATGAGTTTGTGGCGAAAGGTGTTGAGGGCTGCGAACATCCAGCAACGACCAGAAGCCTTCTGGTTAGTGACCTTGTCCCTGGTCAAATCCAATGAGAAAACAGGCGTATTGTCTACATGGCTTTGGCGACGTTCTAGAGCTGCAAAAATTCCGTTGTGGCTGGCAGCATTTTCAATCGCTTGGTATTTTACATTTGCTTCATAGTTGGCAAATAATTTATCAGTAAATGATTCTTGAATCGCGTTCATAGATTCCTCCTTTTATTCTACAGTCTATTATAACTCTTTTCACAAAGGAAGCAACTGAAAAACATAAAAGGCAAGGACATTGTCCCTCCCCTTTTTCTAATATAAAGCAGATTAAGCAATACTAGCAATAAGATTTTCCAATTCCTCCTTGGTCAAGCGGCGCCATTTCCCTCGTTCTAGGTTCTCATCCAATACTAGAGTTCCCATAGTCAAACGTTGCAAATCTACTACTTCCTTGCCACAGTAGGCCACCATACGCTTGACCTGATGAAACTTCCCTTCTGCAATGGTCACACGAATTTGGCTTTGATTCTTTCCTGGATCTATGGACACAAGCTCCAGTATAGCAGGCCGACAAGTAAAGTCTTTGAGAGGAATTCCCTTGGCAAATGTCTCCACATCTTCTTGGGTCATCATTCCCTTGACCTGAGCCAGATACGTCTTGTCCACATGACGCTTGGGTGAAAGAAGAGCATGGGCAAGCTTGCCGTCATTAGTCAAGAGCAAAAGACCATGCGTGTCAATATCCAAGCGTCCTACTGGAAAAACTTCCTTGCTCCGAGCAATATCATCCAGCAAATCCAGAACGGTTCTATGCTTGGGATCCTCAGTCGCTGAGATAACTCCTTGAGGCTTGTTCATCATGTAGTAGACAAACTCTTCATACCCCAACACTTGCCCATCAAAGCGAATCTCATCTCTTTCTTCATCAATCTGCAATTTAGCTGATTTTTCTTTTTTACCATTTACAGTCACGCGCCCAGCCTTGAGCAAGTTTTTGACCTCAGTCCGACTCCCCACAGCGCAGGCAACTAAAAATTTATCTAATCTCATAGAACTATTATATCACACTCAAAAGGAGGCTGGTACAATGACCAACCTCCTTTTCGTTTCATACTCTTCAAAAATCTCTTCAAACCGCGTCAACGTCGCCTTGCCGTATATATGTTACTGACTTCGTCAGTTCTATCTGCAACCTCAAAACAGTGTTTTGAGCTGACTTCGTCAGTTCTATCTGCAACCTCAAAACAGTGTTTTGAGCTGACTTCGTCAGTTCTATCTACAACCTCAAAACAGTGCTTTGAGCAACCTGCGGCTAGCTTTCTAGTTTGTTCTTTGATTTTCATTGAGTATCAGATTTAAGAAATTAACTTCCTCGTCTCCAGAAAATCGCTAAGACAATCATGGAACCTAGTACTGCCGGAATAATGGCAGTTCCTGCTATTATCGGTCCCCAAGTCCCAAAAAGCAAATGGCCTATAAAGGCACCAATCCAGCCTAGAAACATTTTTCCAAAACATCCCATTCGCTCTCCACGATTGGTCAGAGTACCTGCTAAAAATCCCACTAGGAGACCAACGAACATACTTCCTAACATATTATCTCCTTAATTTGCCCAATCTCCGTTACGGAAGAGTGGTACACGTGTCCCATCCTCACGGATACCATCGATATCCATTTGGTTAGAACCAATCATAAAGTCTACGTGAACATCTGAACGGTTAAGCCCCGCAGCTTCAAGCTCCTCTTCGCTCATCTCCGCTCCACCAACAACGCTAGTTGCATAGGCTGCACCGATAGCCAAGTGATTTGACGCATTTTCATCGAAAAGGGTGTTGAAGAAGGTAATGCCTGACTGAGAAATTGGGCTTGGATCTGGTACCAAGGCACATTCACCCAAGGCACGCGCACCCGCATTTTCAAAGACAAGGTCTTTCATGACCTGATCACCCTTCTCAGCAGTGATATCTACGATTTGCCCATCCTTAAAGGTCACCTTAATGCCTTCAATGATGTTTCCATTATAGCTAAGCGGTTTTGTGGAAGTGACATAACCATCTGCACGACGGAAGTCAGGTGCTGTGAAGACTTCTTCTGTCGGCATATTTGGCAAGAATCCTTCGCCCTGTGCATTGATAGCACCAGCTGATTCCCAAACGTGGTTCTTTGGCAAACCAAGTGTCAAATCTGTTCCTGGCGCTGTGTAGTGAAGGGCTGAAAATTGTTCTTTATTGAGCATATCAGCTTTACTCTTAAGGATAGCTGCATGTTCTTCCCAAGCCTTAACAGGATCTGCTTCGTAGACACGGCAAGTTTTGAAGATTTGGTCCCAAAGGAGATCGACTGCTTCTTCGTCGCTCGCAGCATTTGGAAAGACTTTCTTAGCCCACTCAAGTCCAGCAGCGGCTGCTACAGTCCAGCTAACCTTGTTGGATTGCGTTGCGATACGCATTGGCTTCATAGCAAGTCCCATAGCTTTAGCAGAAGATGAAAGCTTGTCAGCGTCCACTCCGTTCAAGGCACCTGGATCAGATGAACGAACTCCGAGACGGCTAGCCTTGTTCTCCAAAAGATAATTCATCTCAGCAATCTTGTATTCTGGCACATTGTCCAAACGCTCCATTGGCGCGTGGAGGAATTTCTCACGGTTGATGACATCATCTGTCCACTGAACGATCACCTCATGCGCCCCCAAGGCATAAGCTTCTTTGACGATTAAGTGAGCCAACTCACGTTGCTCCACATCGATAGAGAGAGCCAAAGTGTGACCAGGTTGCACGTTGATTCCGTTCGCAACCAATAATTTCGCATATTTTTCTAGATTTTCTTTAAAATTTGGTAAAACCATTTTATTTGTCCTTTTCTATTTTTATTTTTCTTTCAAAGCAGAAAATAATCCTGCCAAAGCAATAGCACCAGACAAGAGTGCTGTCGATAGAAGAATTGTCTGACCAGCAAGTTCCAATTGATACTCAAATACCTTCTCAGCCGGCTTATCTTCCGCGAATATTCTTAGTTTCATGAGAACCTCCTTAAAATAGATTAAAACAAATCACTATGACTGCCTGTCCTCAGCAAATTTAAAATCAATTCTTCCTTGTCTACTTTATAAACCAAAAGCCAATCTGGCTGGATATGGCATTCACGAACTCCTTGAAAATGCTTGGATGCCGTCAATTGATGATCACGATATCTAGCAGGAAGTTCTTTTTCTTGAACAAGAAAATTTAAAACTTCTTCTAATAATTCTACCTTCAAACCACGCTTCATAGCCAACTTAAAATCTTTTTTAAACTGTTTATGGTAACGAATCTTAAGCACGCAAATCCTCCATCAAGTCAGAGATTGATTCAAAGGATTGGCTCATATTACGATTTTGGTCTAAATCCGTTAATACCTCAAGCAAGTTCCGACTCTCGTCTAGTCTAACATCGAAAGGTAAACCCTGATATTGAATAGCTTGACGAAGGAAAATATTGATAGCTGTTGTCATATCCATTCCCAGGTTATTAAACACCTGTTGGGCCTGCTCCTTAACCTCACTATCCAAACGGATACTCATGCTCGTCTTTGACATACTCTCACCCTCTTTCTATAGACTATTTTAACAAAAAAGAAGGCTAATGTAAATCTATTGGATATACATTAGCCTCTTTGGATAGATGATTATCGTTGCTCTGATGACTTGCTTTCTATAAAATCATTTACCCTAGTCAAGATCTCTTTTTCCAGTTCTGTTATTTGTTCCGGACCCCAACCAGAATCTTTTTTAGAAGTTATCTCTGCCATTATCTGTAATTTTAAACTTTGACGATAAAATATATCTTGCCATTGATTATATTTTGCACTTGGAACTAAATTTCCAAACTTCGAATTCTGACTATCTGTAATGATACAAAGATTCCCGAAGGAGTGCAAAAATTTATCATCAATCTTTTCAACTATTTCATCACTATTTGGATGTTGTGGAAACCAGTGCTCTATGGAACGACGATATGTAAACTTAAAATCTTCAAATTCAACGCTCGAATACTTTCCTTTTAAATCCGAACAATTTTTCCATAAAACATAATCTATAAAATTGAAATCATAAACACGAATGGCACCATATCTTTTGATATTTCTATCCTTGTCAAACAAACTTTCTTTAGCATATCTCACTGCCATTTTCTCAAGAAAATCCTTAAACAAGCCAGCAAATTCTGCTTGATTTAACTCTTCAATATGGTTAAACAAGAATTGCAAGATTTCATATAACCAACGACTATCACGATTAGCAGTAAAGGTCACAGCAAACATGGATTGGAGCATTAAAATATCATCATTAAACTTTTCAAAAGAATTTTTATCAAAATAATATTGAACAAATAAATCTCCTCCTGTTTTGTTATTATAATCATTCCGATAAACTTTCTGCAGAAACCAATCATTTTCTTGTCTTCTATTATTAGTCTCTTGAGACATTCGTACGATCAAATTATCAAATATAAATTTTAATTTCAATAAATTCCTAATAAATAATGTAACATCCTCTAAGTTTGTATTAACATTAATTACATTTTCAAATGTTTCTAATAATTTCTTGTCATCTAGCTGTATATCAGAAGGGGATACATTTCCAAATGTTATATAATAGACGAAATATAAAAATGTTTCAAAGTTTATAATCGTTCTGTATTTTTCCACTTCATTCGTATCTGATATTACTTTAACTATTGTAGATTCTTTATTTTCTATACTAGAGAATAAAGATTTCTTATTAGTTGATTGAACTTCTATTTGACTTAAGGACTTATCGATATTTAAAAGAAAGCTATTCTGATAATTATTTCTTTTAATCCAATTCAAAGGAAATATTTTTTCTCTCTCTGCATCATGATGCTTGTTCTTTGCTTTTTTTGTAAATGCATTGATTACCGGCTTATCAAACTCTGCGCAGGCATCCCAGATTCTTGCAAACTTTTGCGCCATTTCTTGATCTTCACCAAATTTAGACATCATTTGTGCCTTAAGAATCTCATGAGCCTCTAGTTGTTCTCCTCGAGAGTTGAAACGTTCGAAATATAAATTCAAATCTAAATCATTGGGAAGAATACTACGAAAAATAATGACATTATCAAATAGATAATTAAAGAAAGATTCAGATTCAAATTGCCGCTCCTCTAGCATTTTTTTCAATGCGTCATAAGCATGTCTATAACCTCTAGTCAGCTCATTTTCATCGTCCTCAGAAATTTTTTGCTTGGTAAATAGCTTTTGAATGTTCTCATTTGACTTCTTCCTAGCTGGGAAAGTAAGATTGACAGATTTCAATCTATCAAAACAAAACTCATGCTTCAAAGCTAAGGCAATCAAATTAAGGGCTGTTGTTCGTTGTTGCCCATCTATGATTTTGAAAATATCATTCTCTTTATTAACGACTAATGTTCCAATATAATAATTGTCTCTATTTTCTTGAAAAGCATCTGCTACGTCATTCAATAACTGCTCGATTTCATTATAAGTCCAAGCAAAATTTCTCTGATAAAGAGGAATAGCATAGGTATCTTCATTTAACAAACGATTAACTGATAAGCTTATATGTGTTTCTACCATTTACCTTTTTCCTCTTCTATAATCTTGTCCACAGTATAATTTTCAAATAGCTCTCTATCTATCTTGATCATGAAATCATTCGGAGTGACAGCATGAGCTAAAAGTTGAAATAGTTTTTGAACCTCTTTTTGTCTAAACCTTCCACCAGCAGCATAGTTTCCAAAAGTTGCATCATATATTGCTTTAGACTTAACTCGAGGGTAATAAGACCAAATAAACAAGGTCTCTACTATATCCTTTGATAGCTCATCTTTTCCAAATCTATCTGCAAAAAGTAAGCAAATATTTAGGAATATATTGTGACACTTGAGGTAGCGTCCTTTTGAGCTATTGTAAATGTTCAACATACCTTCTGGGTAAGCTAGATTTTTTTCTTCCCCTTCAGGTTCATCAGAAAATCCTAACTCATCATTTAAAAAATCTTTATGTTCTTTAATGGTTTCATGAGCAGATTCAATATACTCAAAAAATTTACTTCCATCAATGATTGGCATAGTAATTGACATGGGGAGATTTTCAATATGACGATACAATTCTAGATATGGGAAGTTCTGATTCAAATCAACACCTTTAAAATCGTCAATAAAATCCTCTGTAAAACGGAGATAAGAACCATAACGCTTGTTTGTCAATCCTGTCTCTCCTCGCGACCAACGTCTCATACGAAAAAGATGTTTATCAAACAACTCTTTGAGACTTAAATCTTTATCTTCTACAAATTGCTCCCACTTTTCAACAATCTTTTCATCTTCTGAATCATACTTGCGAAGATGGTAGGCTTTGAGCAAATCATGAGGTTCTAAAGATTTTCCACGATTATTCTGAGAATCAAATAACTGAAAGGCTTCAGATAATCGTTCCTGTGGCATAGTAATCACGGAGACAGAACAATTTTCCAATAAAAAATTGCAAATATCTTTTGCCTGATTTTCACCAACCAATTGAGTCAAATTTTCCCACTCATTATAATTTTCACTCGCATGATAGCAAGATAGCTCTCCAAATTCAGCACTCAGCAGTTGATTAGCACCCTTATAATTCTCTAAATCATCTAATAAATGAAGAAACAAGGAAATAGAAATTAGCCGTTGCTGTCCATCGACAATATCTAAGTATTTTTCCTTTTCATGCAAGATTTCATGCAAGATAACGGAACCAATCTGATATTCCTTTTTCCCCATAGCATCTCGTAAATCATAAAAAAGATTACGGATATGTTTTCTGTTCCATTTATATGGTCTTTGATAAGAAGGAATCCGCAAATTCTCTTCTTTCAATAGTTCTCCAACCTTTTTAGAAGTAAATTGAATAGTCATTTTATCCTCATCTATATTTATCTATCATTTCTTTAACTGTTTGCTTCATATCCTCTACTAAAATCCGAGGAGACAAAACAGTAACTGCTTCCCCTTGCCCCAGCAACCAGCGTTTAAGCCCCGGTGTGTGCTGACTCTCAAACTTAAAATGAGTCCAGTAGCCATTTTTCCCAACTATTTTTGCATTTGGAAATTGATCCGTCACAATCGTCGGATCGTACAAATACTCGATTTCAATACTGATTTTCTTCCCGATAAAAGCATCTACTCTCTCGTTACGAATGTCGCCATCTCTAAATCTATCTCGATAAGAAATAGAGGGTTTCTCTATACCACTAAGAGACCATGACTGGATACGGTCTACTCTTAAAGTAATATAAGTAGCATATTTCAACTGGTAAACAACCAGATAGAAATAATGACTATCATAGTAAAGAGAGACTGGTAAAACAGTCTGCCTCTTAGAAGACTCAGAATAAGGTTTTTGATAGATAATATCTAGAACCTGCTCATGCAAAATAGCTTCTGATAAATTCCATATTTTCTCTATTCTATTTTGCTGATCCGTTAAGGGAGCATAATTAAGCTTTTCACTACCAATGATCTGTTCAATTTCTTTCTGATCATCACGGGGAACTAAGACCAGTAAATTTTTTAGTAAGCTATCAATTTCTGACCGATTCAGTGCTCGATTTTCCAATAAAATTTTTGAAATAACGAGTATATCCTTTTTATTAAAAACTGACTTACTTGGTAGGCTATACTTATTTGTTTTACGACTATAAATCAAATCTCCACTATAACTGGTGTGACTAGATAAAATATCACGGAGTCGCGAAAAATCTCTCTGTATCGTCTTTTCACTAACCTCAAATTCCTGAGCCAATTGCTTTTTTCCTAATGAAGTACCTAACTGTAAACGTAAAAAGATAGTTAGTAATCTCTCTTGATCATTCATCTAAAGTCCTTTTTGTTAATCTTCAAGCAATCTGAGACACACTGTCATTCCCCACTTAAAACGCACAATCAGACGGGATTGAACATTTTTCAATTGATCTGGTTCAGAATTACCAGATAAAACAATTTGCGTATTCCTACCAAATAA
>CAJPJN010000062.1:0-8810 GCA_905369855.1 Streptococcus oralis
TGTCTTCCGCATGGAGATGATGGGAGCGACCGTTCATGCAGTTGAAACGGGGACACGAACTCTCAAGGATGCGGTCGATGCAGCCTTTGGAGCATGGATGAATGACCTCGAAGCCTTTTATGTTTTAGGATCTGCTGTGGGACCTCACCCATATCCAACCATTGTTCATGAATTCCAAAAGGTCATCAGTGAAGAATCTCGTCGTCAAATCTTAGAAAAAGAAGGTCGTTTACCAGACTACGTTATTGCCTGTGTAGGTGGTGGTTCTAATGCTATTGGTGCTTTTTCTCAGTATGTGGCTGATGAAGAAGTTAAATTGGTTGGGGTTGAAGCTGCTGGTCACGGACTTGATACAGACAAGCACGCAGCTACTATGACAAAAGGTAGTATCGGAATTGTCGACGGCATGAAGACTTATGCAGTCTTTAAGGAAGATGGAGAGCTGGCTCCAGTTTACTCTATCTCAGCTGGATTGGACTATCCAGGGGTTGGCCCAGAACACGCTTACTTTAAAGATTCAGGTCGCGTGGAATATGTCGCTGCGACAGACGAAGAAGCTGTTCAAGCCTTGCTCCTCCTCAGCAAGACAGAAGGAATTATCCCAGCGATTGAAAGTTCGCATGCCATCGCAGAAGCAGTTAAACGTGCACCGAAACTAAGTAAAGACGACATTATCATCATCAATGTCTCTGGTCGTGGAGACAAGGACGTAGCTGCGATTGCAGACTACCTAGAAGCTAAAAAATAAAAGATGGAAAAATTACAGTCCTTTCTCTCACAGAGAGCTTGTGGTTGCTGGAAACAAGCAGAGAAAGCTGTAAGGTTGGGTCCATCTGAAACGAGAGAAGAAAACATAATTCTCAAGGGAGTGCCCTTTATCGCACAGCCTGTTACAGGAGGTTTCTGAGACAGGAATGAGAGATAGGAGAAATCCTATAATTGAGGTGGCACCGCGAATTTCGTCCTCACGCAAGTTATTTTGCGTGGGGATTTTTCATACAGTCGCCACCAACTAGAATTAGAACTGAAAGGGAAAATACAATGGAACGAATCATTCATGGAGATGTCTTATCACCAATCTTGGCTTATATGCGCCTAAAGGGGCAACACAAGGTTATCTTAGAGAGTATTCCGAGAGACAAGGAAACAGCTCGTTTTTCTATCCTAGCCTATCATCCTGTTTTTGCGATTAAGTTTGAAAATGGAGTTCTTTATCAAAATGGTCAAGTGATTGATCGGGATCCCTTGGATTTCCTATATGAAGTGACTCATAAGAGCCAGCACCATTCAGATCTCCCTTTTGGTGGTGGAGCAATTGGTTTTGTTGGTTACGATATGATTTCGCTTTATGAAGAAATTGGTCAAATTCCTGAGGATACAATTGGAACGCCAGACATGCATTTCTTCGTTTATGAGAGTTACATGGTCTTTGACCACAAGAAGGAAAAAATTCATGTCATCGAGGATGCTCTCTATAGTGAGCGTAGTCAAGAAGACTTGGAAAAAGCCTTGAACCAAGTGCTTGAGGAATTACGCATTCCTGCTCCAAATGAATTTGAAGACTTGGATCTATCTCCGTTAGACTTCAAACCCCATATCGCTCCTCAGAAGTTTGAGGAAATGGTGGAAACAGCTCGTGACTTGATTCGTAACGGGGATATGTTTCAATGTGTACTCAGTCAGCGTTTTTCAGCAGAAGTTACTGGAAATCCATTTGACTTCTACAGAAATCTCCGCGTGACTAATCCTTCTAATTACCTTTATTTCTATGATTTTGGGGATTATCAAATCATCGGTGCCAGTCCAGAAAGTTTGGTTTCTGTCAAAAATGGCATCGTGACAACCAATCCGATTGCAGGGACGAGACCAAGAGGAGCTACGGATGAAGAAGACAAGGCTTTGGCGACAGACCTGCTTTCGGATGAGAAGGAAACAGCAGAGCATCGGATGTTAGTAGACTTGGGTCGTAATGATATTGGTCGCATCTCTGAAACGGCCAGTGTCCAAGTCACTAAGTATATGGAAGTGGAGCTCTTCCGCTATGTTATGCATTTGACCAGTGTGGTCAAGGGGCGTTTGCTTCCAGAACTCACTGCCATGGATGCCTTGAAAGCAACACTTCCTGCTGGAACCGTTTCTGGAGCACCAAAGATTCGGGCCATGAGACGCATCTATGAACTGGAAACGGAAAAACGTGGCGTATACGCAGGAGCAATCGGCTACTTGTCTGCGACGGGTGATATGGATTTCGCCATTGCCATCCGAACTATGATTCTCAAAAATCAAACAGCCTATGTGCAGGCTGGGGCAGGGATTGTCTACGACTCTATCGCCCAAAACGAATACCAAGAAACCATTAACAAGGCTAAATCTATGACTAGAATTGGAGAACTAAGACCATGATTTTATTGATTGACAACTATGATTCTTTTACCTATAACTTGGCCCAATACATTGGGAATTTTGCAGAAGTTCAGGTCTTGAGAAATGATGATTCCAAGCTGTATGAAGAAGCTGAAAAAGCAGATGGTCTGGTCTTTTCTCCTGGTCCTGGTTGGCCAGTTGATGCTGGAAAGATGGAAGACATGATTCGTGACTTTGCTGGCAAGAAGCCGATTCTTGGGATTTGTTTGGGCCACCAAGCCATTGCAGAAGTCTTTGGTGGTAAGCTAGGTTTGGCTCCAAAAGTCATGCATGGGAAACAGAGCAATATCAGCTTTGAAGCGCCATCTGTTTTGTATCAAGGCATCGAGGATGGCCGTGCGGTCATGCGTTACCATAGTATTTTGATTGAAGAAATGCCAGAAGACTTTGAAGTGACAGCTCGTTCGACTGATGACCAAGCTATTATGGGAATTCAACACAAAACTCTTCCAATTTATGGCTTCCAGTACCATCCAGAGAGTATCGGAACGCCAGACGGCTTGTCTTCTATTCGGAATTTTATCGAGAAGGTTGTAAAGTGAGGAAACTAGGATGAAAGAGATTATTGAAAAACTAGCAAAATTTGAAAATTTATCAGGTGTGGAAATGACGGATGTCATTGAGCGTATCGTAACTGGGCGTGTAACAGAGGCGCAGATTGCTTCTCTTCTCTTGGCTCTTAAGATGAAGGGGGAAACACCTGAAGAACGCACAGCCATTGCCCAAGTCATGAGAGGCCATGCCCAACACATTCCAACTGAAATTCATGATGCCATGGACAACTGCGGTACAGGTGGGGACAAGTCCTTCAGCTTTAACATTTCGACAACCGCAGCCTTTGTCTTGGCTGGTGGCGGTGTTCACATGGCCAAGCATGGAAACCGCTCGATTTCTTCTAAATCTGGATCTGCAGATGTCCTAGAAGCCTTGGGTATCAATCTAGATCTCAAACCAGCTGAACTAGGTAAGGTCTTTGATAAAACTGGAATCGTCTTTCTCTTTGCTAAAAATATGCACCCAGCTATGAAATACATCATGCCAGCTCGTTTGGAATTGGGGATTCCAACCATTATGAACTTGACTGGTCCCCTGATTCACCCAATGGCTTTGGAAACACAGCTTCTTGGAATTAGTCGTCCAGAACTTCTAGAAAGTACAGCTCAGGTTTTGAAAAATATGGGTCGCAAACGTGCCATCGTGGTTGCTGGACCAGAAGGTTTGGATGAAGCCGGCTTGAATGGAACAACCAAGATTGCTCTTCTTGAAAATGGCGAAATCACCTTGTCAAGCTTTACTCCAGAGGATTTGGGGATGGAGCGCTACGCTATCGAAGATATCCGTGGTGGCAATGCTCAGGAAAATGCAGAAATTTTGCTCAGCGTTCTTAAAAACGAACCAAGTCCATTCTTGGAAACTACAGTTTTAAATGCTGGTCTTGGTTTCTATGCTAATGGTAAGGTAGCTAGTATCAAGGAAGGAGTTGCCTTGGCCCGTCAAGTGATTGCTAGTGGCAAGGCCCTTGAAAAACTCAGACTGTTACAGGAGTACCAAAAATGAGTCAGGAATTTTTAGCACGAATTTTAGAGCAGAAAGCGCGTGAGGTTGAGCAGATGGAGCTGGAGAAAATTCAGCACCTGCGCCAGACCTATCGCTTGGCTGACTATCTAAAACAACACCAAGACCGTTTACAGGTAATCGCTGAAGTCAAGAAAGCTAGCCCTAGTCTGGGAGATATCAATCTCGATGTGGATATTGTGCAACAGGCCCAGACTTATGAAGCGAACGGAGCAGTGATGATTTCGGTTTTGACAGATGAGGTTTTCTTTAAAGGGCATTTGGATTATCTGCGGGATATTTCCAGTCAGGTAAACATTCCGACGCTGAACAAGGACTTTATCATCGATGAAAAGCAAATCATCCGTGCTCGCAATGCAGGTGCGACAGTCATCTTGCTTATTGTCGCTGCCTTGTCAGAAGAACGCCTTAAGGAACTCTATGACTACGCGACAGAGCTTGGTCTAGAAGTCTTGGTGGAGACTCACAATCTAGCTGAACTAGAAGTGGCTCATAGACTTGGTGCTGAGATTATTGGGGTTAATAACCGCAATTTGACCACCTTTGAAGTCGACTTGCAGACCAGTGTAGATTTGGCCCAGCACTTTGAAGAAGGTCGCTATTATATTTCTGAATCTGCCATTTTCACAGGGCAGGATGCGGAACGAGTAGCACCATCCTTTAACGGAATTTTGGTTGGGACAGCTCTCATGCAGGCGGAAGATGTAGCCCAGAGAATCAAGGAGTTGCAGATTGACAAAGGTTAAGATTTGTGGACTATCGACCAAAGAAGCGGTGGAAACAGCCGTTTCAGCAGGAGCCGACTACATCGGTTTTGTCTTCGCACCTAGTAAAAGACAGGTGACCTTGGATCAGGCTGCTGAGTTGGCAAAGCCCATTCCTGCTAATGTTAAGAAGGTTGGCGTATTTGTTTCACCAAGTCGGGCAGAATTGCTAGAAGCGATTGAAAAAGTTGGCTTGGACTTGGTTCAAGTTCACAGTCAGGTGGCGAATGATTTGTTTGAGGATTTGCCTTGTGCCAGCATTCAGGCTGTACAGGTGGATGGAAATGGTCATGTGCCCAATTCTCAGGCAGATTATTTACTCTTTGATGCTCCTGTGGCTGGGAGTGGCCAGACCTTTGACTGGGCTCAACTGGATACGATTGGACTAACTCATCCTTTCTTTATCGCAGGTGGGCTTAAGGAAGACAATGTAGCAAAAGCAATTCAACACTTTACTCCCTATGCAGTCGATGTATCGAGCGGAGTGGAGACAGATGGACAAAAAGATCAGGAAAAGATTAGAAGATTTATAGAGAGGGCAAAGAATGGCATATCAAGAACCAAATAAAGATGGATTTTACGGAAAATTCGGCGGACGTTTCGTCCCAGAAACATTGATGACAGCAGTTTTGGAGTTGGAAAAGGCTTATCGTGAAAGTCAGGCAGATCCAAGTTTCCAAGAGGAATTAAACCAACTTTTGCGCCAGTATGTGGGACGTGAAACTCCCCTTTACTACGCAAAAAACTTGACCCAGCATATCGGCGGAGCCAAGATTTATCTCAAACGGGAAGACCTTAACCATACAGGAGCCCACAAGATTAACAATGCCTTGGGACAAGTTCTCCTCGCTAAACGCATGGGCAAAAAGAAAATTATCGCAGAAACTGGTGCTGGTCAGCACGGTGTGGCAACTGCAACAGCTGCGGCCCTCTTTAACATGGAATGTACCATCTACATGGGTGAGGAAGATGTTAAACGCCAAGCCCTTAATGTCTTCCGTATGGAGCTTTTGGGAGCCAAGGTTGAGGCTGTGACAGATGGTTCGCGCGTGCTCAAGGATGCGGTCAATGCAGCCCTTCGTTCATGGGTAGCTAATATCGATGATACCCACTATATCCTTGGTTCTGCCTTGGGACCTCATCCTTTCCCAGAAATTGTTCGTGATTTCCAAAGTGTCATCGGTAGAGAAGCTAAACAACAGTACCGTGACTTGACAGGTCAAGATTTGCCAGATGCCCTAGTAGCCTGTGTTGGTGGTGGTTCTAACGCCATTGGGCTCTTCCATCCCTTTGTAGAAGATGAGTCTGTAGCCATGTATGGGGCCGAAGCGGCAGGACTAGGTGTGGATACAGAGCACCACGCAGCGACCTTGACCAAGGGACGTCCAGGTGTCCTCCACGGTTCTCTCATGGATGTGCTCCAAGATGCTCATGGTCAAATTCTTGAAGCCTTCTCTATCTCAGCAGGTTTGGACTATCCTGGTATCGGTCCAGAACATTCTCACTACCACGATATTAAACGTGCCAGCTATGTCCCTGTGACAGACGAAGAAGCCTTGGAAGGATTCCAACTCTTGTCTCGTGTGGAAGGGATTATCCCAGCCTTGGAATCTAGCCATGCTATCGCTTTTGCAGTGAAATTGGCCAAAGAACTTGGTCCAGACAAGTCTATGATTGTCTGTCTATCAGGTCGTGGGGACAAGGATGTGGTTCAAGTCAAAGACCGCTTGGAAGCAGATGCAGCAAAGAAGGGAGAAGCTCATGCCTAAGACACTAACAGAAAAATTAAACGCTATAAAAGCAGCTGGAAAAGGAATTTTTGTTCCCTATATCATGGCTGGAGACCATGAAAAAGGTTTGGATGGACTCGGAGAAACAATACACTTTTTAGAAGAATTGGGAGTTTCAGCTATTGAAGTGGGCATTCCCTTTTCAGATCCTGTCGCAGATGGACCTGTTATCGAAGAAGCTGGCTTGCGCAGTTTAGCCCACGGGATCTCTACCCAGGCTTTGGTTGAAACCTTGAAAACCATTGAAACAGAGGTTCCGCTGGTCATTATGACCTACTTCAACCCCCTATTTCAGTACGGTGTGGAAAATTTTGTCAAAGATTTGGCAGATACAGCGGTTAAGGGCTTGATTATCCCAGATCTGCCTCATGAGCATGCCAACTTTGTAGAACCATTTTTGGCAGATACAGATATTGCTTTGATTCCTTTAGTAAGCTTGACCACAGGTATTGAGCGTCAGAAAGAGTTGATTGAAGGGGCAGAAGGATTCGTCTATGCGGTTGCCATCAATGGGGTGACAGGGAAATCTGGCAATTACCGTGCAGACTTGGATAAGCACTTGGCACAATTGCATCAAGTGGCCGACATCCCCGTCTTGACAGGTTTTGGCGTATCTAGTCAAGCCGATGTAGAACGCTTCAATGCGGTGTCAGATGGTGTTATCGTTGGTTCGAAAATTGTAAAAGCTCTCCACGAGGGAGAGCCGATTGAGGACTTTATCAAACAAGCAGTAGCTTACCAAAAATAATCACACAAGCAGCGAGTAAGAGGAAGGGCACAAAAGGGAGTCTTTCCTTTTTCTTTTGCAGGAGAAAGGCTAGAATTCCTGTAGCAGAAGCAAACTGAATCAAGATCAGTAATTCGGTTACGCTAAAGATAAGAGAACAAGAAGCTAAAAAGAGAAAATCCCCTGCCCCCATGCGAATATCGATAAAATGAGCCACAATTCCAAGAGCAAGGAAGAAGACCATGACCAGATTCCAGCCAGAGCAGGCCATGAGGATTAGGTGGAAAGTCATCCAGACCAGTAAGGGATATTCCTGATGGCGAAAGTCGTAGATGCCCAAGGTCAAACCAGCAGTGATTAGGATGACTTGACCCAAAGAAAGCAATCCCCGAGAGTAAACCAGAAAGATGAGCCCTAAACCTAATTCAAAGAGTGCATACCAGACAGGATAGCGGACCTTGCAGTAGCGACAGCGAAAGCGATTGAAGACCTGAGATACAATAGGAATCAAATCTAATGGCCGCAAGCGAGTCTGACAGGAATCGCAGTGGCGAGCCGGCCGGATAATGGATTGCTCTGGAAAACGGTCAATAACCAAACCAAGAAAGGAAGCGAGAATGCTCCCGACAAGAAAAAAATAAAAATCAATCATACTTATCTATTCGTAAAAAATGGGAGAAGTAGTATAATGGAGAAACATAGATAAGATGGGGAGGAAAAGATGACAATTCGTTTTGAAGAAAATGTGAGCACAGAAAACGCTCAGCTCGTATGCCAATGGTCCAACTCCCTTGGCAAATCCTTTCAAGAGCAATGGATGGGAACAATGATTCCTTTTCCCTTGACAATTCAAGTCTTGCAAGATTTGGAAGGAATCTTTTCAATCTTTGATGGACAAGAGTTTGTGGGGCTTATCCAGAAAATCAGGCTAGAAGACAGGAATCTTCATATCGGGAGATTTTTTATCAACCCCCAGAAACAGGGGCAAGGCTTAGGTAGCCAGGCTTTAAGGAAATTTGTTAGTTTGGCCTTTGAAAATGAAGACATAGATACTATTTCTCTAAATGTCTACGAGGCAAATCAACCAGCTTATAATCTTTACCAAAAAGAAGGATTTGAAATCGTTCAAATGGTTGAAGAACCTGTACGAAAATACATCATGAAAAAGGGGAGATAGAAGCAAACAGCCTTGAAATCAATCTTGACTGCGATGATGAACCTGAATCAGCCCCTCAAAAGGGACTGTATATAAATGAACGTTACCAGTGTTTAAAAACTAAAGAATATCAGGCACTTTTATCTTCCAAGGGTAGACAAATTTTCGCTAAACGTAAGATTGATATGAAATCTGTCTTTGGGCAGATAAAGGTTTGCTTGGTTATAAGAGATGTCATTTGATAGGTAAGCGTAAAGTGAGAATTGACATGGGATTCGTACTAACGGTCAACATCCTGCTGAAATATAATAAGAGAAAGAGGTGAAATTAAAAAGCTAGAGTTACGCAATTGGAAATCTCTAGCTTTTTGTTTT
>CAJPJN010000063.1:0-8793 GCA_905369855.1 Streptococcus oralis
AAGTACTGATTCAAAGAAGCTGCTCCTGCTTGTCCTAAAAAATAGGGTCTATACGAACGATTGTACTTCTCCGCTAAAACAGCTGGATGCATACTATCAAATCGAATCCACTCACTAGAACCAAAAAAGGGAATGAATCGTAGACTTGGGTCCGAAAGAGCTCTCACTTTCTGAAATCTTTCTCTAAAACTTTGTGTACTAATCGCTGCTGCATATCGTTTTTCTTCTGATAAATTATAACTTTTACTAGTAGGATAAAAGAAAATGAGCAGAAAAACCAACAAACCAGCTATCACTACCGGCCCGAAGATCATCCATAAGCGTTTAAGCATTTTGTAGCTCCACAATACCAGCTATGATTTTATTGGCTGTATTCCAGTCATCACGACCAAACTCTGTTACAGGGACACGAATGTCAAAACGGTTTTCAATCTCCACAATCAACTCAACCGTTCCCATACTATCCAAGACACCTGCATCAAAAAGATCTTCATCCATCATGTCAGAAACATCTTCCATAAACAACTCATCAATAATTTCGATAACTTCTGATTTGATATCCATATTTTATTTCCTTTTATTTTTTAAACCACAAATCATTCAAGAATCCAGAAAAGATTAAGAATGACAGCATGACGACATGGAAGGTGACAACCATGCCAAGCAACTGAATCCAGCGATTCTCAGGTAGAGCAGTCTTCCCTGCTTTTTTCCGTTCCTTATTGAGCGTTTTTTTCTTACGAATCCAAGCGTCATTAATGACCAAGCCTAATCCATGAAAGAGTCCATAGGCGATATAGTACCAGGTCACACCATGCCAAAATCCCATAATCAGCATATTTACAATGTAGGCCACACTTGAAGTTACATTGCGATTCTTAAAGACCTTCTTTCTGGTTAATACCATGACCATTCGCATAAAGACAAAGTCACGGAACCAGAAAGAGAGACTCATATGCCAGCGATTCCAAAATTCCTTTAAATCCCTTGATAAAAAGGGCTTGTTAAAGTTGATAGGGCTACGGATTCCCATCAAGTTTGAGATGGCCAAAGCAAACATAGAATAACCTGCAAAGTCAAAGAAGAGCTCCAGACCAAAGGTATACATAACTGCCAAGGCATAGAGGTTAAAGAAGCCACCTGACTCCAGGGCTAGATTCTTCAGAGGAGGGAGTAAGGTCTCTCCTAAAATGTGAGCTATGATAAACTTATATAGAAAGCCAAGCATGATATACTTGACAGCCTCTTCCAGCATATCCATCAACTCATCTCGCTCAGGAATGGTCTGATAATTTTCATTAAATCGCTTAAAGCGATCGATTGGGCCACTTGAAAAGGTCGGCATGAAGAGAAGAAAGCGGAGGAATTCCCAGAGGGTAAAATCCTTAATCACTCCATCTCTCAGCTCGATGATAATCCCAACCGAACGAAAGGTCAGGTAAGAAATTCCCAAGAACCCAAGCAAAGACTGCGTTCCATTGATAGCTGGCTGCACCTTGACAAAGATAATCGGAAGTAGGGACAGAAAACTAACTAGGTAGAAGACCCACTTGCCATCCTTACTTTTTCGATAGTGCTTATAGAAAAGCAAGAGCAATATTTCCCAACAAAGGTAAATACCCAAGGCAGCCAATTGATTAGTCTTCCCACCTACCAACATGGTGACGATAAAGAAGAGACTAACCAGCACTTCATACCAGGCAAAGCGTTTCTTGAAAAAGAGGCCGATAAAGATGGGCAAGGTTGCAGCAATCACATAGACAAAATACTGAGGATTGCCGTATGGCTCTAAATGAGGAAGCTGTTGAAAGAACTCCATCATCTCTTATTCACCTCGTTAATCAATCCTTTGATGTCAATTTTTCCATTTGGAGTCAGTGGCAAACTGTCTCGATAAAGGAATTTAGATGGCATCATATAGGACATCATGATATCTTTCAAGTCTTCCTTAATAGCCTTAGTAATATCGATATCTCGCTCAAACTGCTCACGGACACCATCTTTTAAGATGACATAGGCCAACAGATTTTGTACCTTGTGGTCCTTGTTATAGCGCGGCACTGCGACAGCAGACTCGATATAGCGAGACTTGTTGAGGTTTTGAGAGACATCTTCTAACTCAATGCGGTAACCATTAAACTTAATCTGGAAGTCCATGCGTCCGCCGTAGAGAAGCAAGCCTTCATCTGTCATAGTTCCCACATCTCCTGTATGGTAGGCTGGTAGACCTTCAAACTCAAAGAAGGCTTCTGCTGTTTTTTCAGGATTGTTCATATAACCTTTTGAAACAGCTGGTCCAGAAACAATGATTTCTCCCTGTTCGCCATTTGGCAATTTATTGCCGTCCTCGTCAATGATAAAGGTTGGAGAATCAGCCTTGGTATAACCGATTGGTAGGCGTTTGAGAGTCGCTAGCATCTCGTCTGTCACAGCAACTGCTGACAGGGCTACTGTCGCTTCTGTTGGGCCGTAGGCATTGATAATACGGGCATTTGGGAAACGTTCGCGTAGTTTTTGAGCCGTTTTAACCGTCAATTCTTCTCCATCAAAGTAGAAATGCGTGATTCCAGGCATTTTCTCACTATTAAAGTCTTCTGACAACATGGCCATATCTGCAAAAGAAGGGGTTGATGTCCAGATAGCGATTGGCAATGAAAAGATGGTCGCAAAGAGTTGCTTAAAGTCCTGAGTAATAGCTGAAGGAAGAGCGAAGAGCGTACCACCTAGTGCCAAGGTCGGAGCCCAGTACATGACAGACAGGTCAAAAGAATAAGGTGGCTGAGCCAGCATTTGCGGACGACTTGGCGTCGCAAATTCCTTGTCCGTAATCATCCAGTTAGTAAAGCTGAGGAGATTATCATGTGAAATCTGCACTCCCTTTGGCTTACCAGTCGTACCAGAAGTAAAGATGATGTAGTAATTATCATCTCCCTTGACTGGATGCGTGATCTCATAGCTTGTCCCTTGAGCAAAGGCTTCTTGAACCTGAGCTAGAGTCATCATTGGCGTAGAAACCTGCTCCAATGGAAAGTCTGAGATGGCAATAATCAAGCTTGGCTCTGCTACTTCTAAAATAGCTGAAACTCGCTCCAAGGCCGAATGGCTGTCAATGGGAATGTAGGCATGACCTGACTTAGTCAGCGCTACAAAGGTTGCCAACATTTCATATTCTTGGCCACCAAAAACGACCACAGGAGACTTCTCTGGCAAATCCAGTTGATCAATGGCTGCAGCCAAACTATCCGAATCAGCCTTTAAATCTCCATAAGTGTGTTCCTGCCCCAAAACATTGTAAACAGGATAGCTAGGCTGTGTCTGAGCAAAATGCTCAATGGTTTCAATCATATCTACTATTGGTTTATTTGACACAATAGGAATTCTCCTTCAAGTTAAAATTCATTATAGATAAAGCTTCCTTGACCCTGACCAAGATAGCTAAAGAAGTAAAGCAGCCCTAGAAAGATAAGAAAATACAAGGCTGTCCGACCAAGAAAGAGGTACAATTCTTTTCTCTGTTTCATCAAGAAAAACCATTCATTTCTGTAATTTTTTGCTAAATAAGATAGACTCTTACTATAGTATTTTTCTACCATTGTACCACTTTATAGGCTAGTTTTTCAATTGTTTACCGTACATTTTCACTAGATTTCAGTTTATTTTAAGGATTATGCGGTTTTTCTATGTATATTTTAAATAGAGTGAAGCTGGGCAAAAACTCAATTTCAGTAGAAAATGAGGTAAATCTTCCTATAATAAAACACACAATATCAAGTTTTTTCAACACCCGATACTATGCGCTTTTCTAATTTTTCAAGACTTTTTTACCAGTCTCTCATTTAAAATAATCTCGTCTGATATAAATTAAAATAGCTTCTATCATCAGACAAATGGCTGATAGCCAAAAACTGATGCTAATACCAAAACTCTCAGTAATATAGCTCATTAGCAAAACAAATACTGAAAATGCTAGTGTCGAAATCACTTCCAGAACGGAATAGACATTAACCAAGTTATTTTCCTCTACTGTTTCCTGAAGAAATACACTTTCAGGAACTTCTTTTAGCTGCGATAACATACCAACTAAAGCTGAAAATACTAAAAACATCTGTGCATTTGGAAAAAATAGAATAGTCAGCGTCACTATTGCCATGGCTATAAGAGAAAAAAGAATACTTTCCCACTTAAGAGCAAGAAACTTTTCAGATAGCCGAAAAGCAATTAAGCCACTAATTATAATACCAATAGAGTATGCTATATTAGAATATCCCCAGTAACTTTCCGTTTTATTTAATAACTCAGTTACAAAGACAAGTATGATAGACGAAACCCAAATCGTATTTGAGAAAATTTCCAATAAATTTGCTGATACAAAAAGTCTTAATCTAGGATCTCTAGCAACTAACTTCCAACCTTTGAGCAAAATTTCAAGATTAGTTTCTGACTCTAACACCTCCACTTCAGCGTTAGGAAGAAATAACATCAGAAAGCTAGAAATGATATACAAGATTAAAATGATAAACGTGGTAGGTAACAGACCAATTGTTGCAAACAAGAGTCCACCTAATCCCCAACCCACCAATTGAACAGCTTCACCACTCATTGATAAGGCTGAATTAGCCTTACCCAAATCGGTCGCATAGCGTGGCACAATAGCATAGGAAACAGGTGCTGCAAAACCATCTAATATTGAAATTGCTACAACAAATAGATAGGTTACCAAAGGCGCTACGGATTGCATTACGGTAAACATTCCTACCAGTATCGTTAATAATATAGTCTTTCCAAATTGGGATAAAGATAAAACCCTATTTAGCGCTAGTCTTTTAGTAACTAAAGGAACTAGAAGACTAGCAACAAAAGAGGATATCCCTATTAAAATAGGAACTAGTGATGTGGCAATTACTGATTTTGAAATAATGTATATGTTAGCAATGATTGTTACTCTAAAGAAAATATCTGCTAAATTTGCAAACAATTGAGAGACTAACAACTTGATAAATGAATTAGACATATAGCGCCTTAACATAAAAATATTTAACTGATAAATGGTATAGTAGACTTTGTTTGATAACTATTTGACACAAGATTAGGTGGTCAGAAATTGAATTTTTAACATTCCAACTTAGCCATAGTTTTTAGTTCTCACATCTTTAAATCAGCTAAAACAATCTATAATATAGCATGTATATTATGGCTAGCAAAATGTCGAACAAGTCTATTTATTTTATTCTATATTTTCCCAAATCAATTACTTGATTATAAACCGTTTCTGAATCAATATGATGAGCAACTTCAATCAAAATGATAGGCAACTGCAAAAGTAACTGGCGCACTTGATATGCATTGTCCTTGTCTAAGGATGATGTAACCTCATCCGCCAACACAATGTCTTTTTGTCGAAGCAGACAGCGAACTAATTCAAGTCGTAAACGTTGTCCACCTGAAATGTTTTCTCCATTATTTACCAGTTGATAATCCAAGATATTGGTGATTTCATTCGTTAAACCAACTTGTTCTAGGCAACAGAGTAATTCTTTATCTGAAATCTCCTGTCCTAATGTTAAATTTTCTCGGATTGTCCCATGTCTGAAAAATGGATTCTGAGAGATATAAGCGATATTCCCTTGATAATGAGTAAATTCTCGACCTGATTTATCACGTACGATAATTCTACCACTATTCGGACTTATCTTTCCTGCTACCAATTGTAGGAGAGTTGACTTTCCGGTACCACTAGCTCCCTTTATTAAAACTTTACTTGGCTTAGTTAATCTAAGTGACAAATCATAAAAGAGCACTTGCTCTCCAACCTGTTTTGAAACGCCCTCCAAAACTAGCTCAGCTAAAGATTCGACTGTCGGATATGATGTTTCTAAACAAGATTCTTCCAATAATGAAAATATTTTTTCTTTCACTGTTTGCGATCGCTGTATATCAGATATGCTATACATAATTCTTTGAATAGGTCCGCTAAGATTCATTGTAGCTATATACATAGAGACCAAACTAGCTGTTGTTAACTCTATACCACTCTTTTGTAATAAAAGACCAAGTGCAAGAGGTAGTACCTGACTAAGGAATTCTAAAGGACCATTGAAAAAATAAACGACATTGCTAGTCCATTCATTTTTCCAACGAGCATTCTCGTAACACTCGTTGTTTTTTCTCATCTTAGCAAAGTTTTCTTTACTAGCGCCATAAAAATATATCGTATCTGCTCCCTTAAAAAAATCTCCTACAGATAGATGAAAAGCTTTTTGCATTTCCGAAAAATTTGCACCACTTTTCATTAAACGATTATTAAGTACCCATTGAGGTAATGGTAGAAGAAAAGAAAACACGATAAAAACAAGACCAAGCCAAAAATTTTGCACCAAAATAAAAACAGTCGTTGTACAAAGTATAAAAACTCTTCCAACTATCATATCCAGGGGTAAAAAGAAGCGATTATAGAGCAGTTCCATATCTTGTGTAACAATTGAAACTTTTTCATCATATACAACGTTTTCTTTCAAAAATAGTTTCTTAATAAGCTGATCTTTTAACCGAATTTGCAGATGACGCTGCAGATTATTACTGACAAAATTTGCTAGCAACATCGTGCTATAAAAAAACAGGTGTAAACACAGGCCATATAAAACAAAGTATGAAATTGTACCAATTGTAAGTTGCTCTTCACGAATATTCAATAGCTTATCCAATAACAATGGCTTTATTAGAGCCATTCCGCTATTCAAAAGCACTCCTATTAAAAAATAGATAAAAATATTAGTTTTAATGTATTTTAGACATTTCATAATTAAGCCTATCTAAAAGAAAGCGAATAGATATAAAAGCCTCAGTCTAAAAGTTATAAATAAATTAACTCCAACTGAGACTATACAATAATTTAATTAACCTATATATGATGCTGTTTATTAAGAGTGACTACCTCCTGAACTAGACTAACTAAATTTCGATTTATATTTTAAAAATCAATCTAAAACTCATTTCCATCTTCATCGCAATAATGATCACGGAATACAAGTGTATCAAGTTGAGTAGTACTCTTATTTTCAATTACAATCATCTTTTCACCCCCTCTCTTATTGCATCAAGATAATCACAATATTCCTTATTTAACATAAATAATTCTAGATTTTTATCAATTTTCTTTTTTATTTGATTGCATAATGTTCTTTGCTTATTACTTCTATGTTTGGGCGGACAAAATCCTGATTTACAAATTAAAGCAATAGGACACTTCTTACAATCTGAATCCATGTTTAAGTGCCATTTATCAAACTTTTCCTGATTAAACTTAGCATGTACACTTCCAAATATATTAGAATTAGAATACAAGGCAACCGTACAAGTTTGAATTACACCCTTTACATTAATAGTATAGTGATTTTTTCTATTTGCATAACAATTGAACAAATTTGTTATTATACCTCTAGCAGCAGGAACATTGTAACCTTTTTTTATGGCAAACTTTGATAATTCAAAACTAGCATCTGAATTAGGTAATGTCACTTTATAATTTTGGGCACGCTCCCCACAACCCCAACTACCTACATTATAAAAATAAAATCTAAATCGTTTATCATGCTTAAAATATTTCCCATCTGAATCTAAAAAAATCTTAACATTATTAAAATTTTCTTTCGATATATTAAATCTTAAATTACAATAAAAATTCAAATTTGAATTTTGTAAACCTTTGATATTCTCGAGTATCTTGCTATATGACCCCTTTCCATTACGCAACACTCTTTGAAAATTATGACTTTCCTCATCTCCATCAATTGTTATCTGAAAATTATTAACGCGATAGTCTAGAATTAACTGATGAATAATTCGTTCATTAAGCAAATATCCATTAGTTGTTATACTAGCAGAATAATCAAGCCCATTTTGAAAGCAAATACTAATAAATTTTTTTGAAAGATTCTTTATCGTTTTTAGCCCTAATAAAGGCTCTCCTCCAAACCATGATACATGTAAAGATTTAAACGTAGATTCAGATAATAGTTTTTCTGTAAATTCAACTATCGCAATCTCTGTTTCTCTACTCATTTTTATATTTTCAAATTTTTCATAACAATATTTACATCTAAAATTACAGTCTCCATGTGTTAAAATTGTAAATTCTAACGTCTCCGTTTCACTATTTCTAACATAATCTATTGTATTCTCGAATTCATTTTCTTCTTGAAAATAATTATACTTATTCAAATAATTTTCATATTGTTCCTTAATCTCTAAATCATTTTCCATAACATCTTGTAAATCATTTGTAATGAAAAAAGAATGATTATTTTTACTATTGAAAAATAATTCTCCTGTTTCACTTTTCTTTCTTAAAATATATGGAGATAGAACTTGCATATTAAATACCTCAAAATTCATAATTATGGTGACAACTTCGAAAAATCCTATCGCTCAAATACAATGAACTGATAAAACAACCGTAATTGAAATTTCTAAAGACAATTCTACCAAAATATTATTTCGAGATACTTCCTTTCCCATATCTGCGTATTACTTTTTACTTGCTAAAATTTTTTCTAAGTGCCTTTCATAATTCTTTGCCAAATGGTTACTTCCCGCTAATTTCATTGCTCCAATACACTTCCTCATTTCAATAATTGCTTTACAATCCATCTCTTTTTTATAGCGATATAGATATTGGGCATACTGAAATACCAATCGCTCATAAATTTCAGTTTCAGTGAAAAAGCATTGGTTTAGTCGTTTTTCAAAATACAAAGCATCAAGAAATTTTCCTCTTTCAATACATGTGATATATCC
>CAJPJN010000064.1:0-8723 GCA_905369855.1 Streptococcus oralis
GCCAGTAGCTTCTGCAAGAGACTGCGAATAACCGATGCTGAAAATCCTGTCAGACCAGCATAGAGAAGGGAAAAGGGATAAGTCAGCCACTTCAACTTTTCTTGGGTCAAGCCCAATCGCAAGAGAAGTTTCTTAAAGCCATCCATGAAAAAGCCTACCTGCATACCCGACAAGGCAAAGAGGTGGATAATTCCTAAACTAGAATAAAGCTCATTCATCTCCTCAAAGTCAGTGTCCAGATGTCCTAATAGAAGCCCCGTCATGTAATTTCGCATAGGGTCTGGAAACTTTGTCTTAATCCAAACCACAGCCTTACGGCGTAAACTGGACAGATTTTCACCTAGATCCCAACTGCCAACCTTTTGAAGTGACTGGATTCTTTTGATATTGAGAGTCTGGTAAATTCCCTGAGTCTTCAGATAAGCTTGGTAGTCAAAGCCACCAAAATTTCTCTGCCCTTCTGGCTCCGAAAGCTTCCCTTCAAGTTCTATCTCATAAAGGTCGGTTAAGGCTTGAAAGGCTTCTTTCTCCTCCTCGGACTGGAGTTTATAATAGACTTGAAAAATGCGTCCATCAGACTTGCCACGAAAGGACAGACTATCACCATTGACCTTAATAGTGTCAGGCAAAATCCGTACCCTTTCAACAGAATCCGCCAAATTTTGACTCGCTTGACTCTGTTGCCAATTTTGAAACAGAAACCAGAAGGCAAAGATTCCGCAAATAACTAGAACTTTTACAGCAGGTTTCCAAGGAAATTGGATAAAGAGACAGACGAGCAGAAAAACGAAGCCCAACAAAGCAAGATAGGATGCTGAAAAAATGGCGTAGTAAAGCCAGAGTAATAGAAAACTCAGATAGATTAAGGGAATAGAGAACTTCTTAATCCACTGTAACATAATCTTTTAGCTTTTCTATAGTCTTGGCACCAATGCCAGAGACTTTCTTGAGTTCCTCAACCGACTTGAATTTCCCATTTATCTCACGATGGTCGATAATGTCCTGAGCTCGTTTTCCTCCCAGTCCCTTGACCTGTTTAAGCTCTTCCAGACTGGCCTTGTTGAGATTGACCTTCTTTTCCTTGCTTGTTGAAGAAGCCGTCCCAGAACCTGCCTGCTGACTAGCTGATTCTTCTCCCTTAGTTGGAACATAAACCAGAGCCTCATCACTAACTTTCTGAGCGAGATTGAGCGACTTGCTGTCTGCTTGCTCTGTCAAGCCACCTGCCTTCTGAACAGCATCATTGACTCGACTACCTACCGGCAAGTCATAAATTCCAGGTGCTTTAACAGCGCCTTTTACATCTACTGTGATTAGATCTTGTTCAACCGGTTCTTCCTTTGCTTCCTTCTTCACATCCTTTTCGGTCGATGAATCCTTGGAAACAGCTGCAACTTCTGCCTGCAAATTCGTTTCCTTGACAGGTGTTTGTGGAGCTGGCTTTAGCAGGAAAAATCCGCCTACAAGCAAGCCCAGACCAGTACAGATGACAATGATTTTATACTCTTTGATTTTCTCGATAATTGCTTCCATATTTTCTCCTCTCTTAGCTTATTCGTAAGAGAAAGAAAAAACAGCTGAAATAACTTTTCAACTGCTTACTTATTTGCAAAATAGTCTTCCTTGGTCAAGACATAATGAACTCTTGTAACGATTCGGCCTTCTTCATGCTGGTCCATACAAGCATATGGTTCTGCATGTGAAAAACGCATGCCTGATTTCTCCATGACCTTTCCAGACGCAGGATTATTCTTATCGTGAAGGGCAATCAACTTATTCATCCCTATCTTCTCAAAAGCTAGCTCAATCACAGCACGATTGGCTTCTGTCGTTAATCCTTGATTCCAATACTTTTTATTGATAATATAGCCAATAGCTGCCTTCTTAAGAGCAGGATCAATCTTGTGCAAATCAATGGTTCCAATAAACTGACCATTGCTTTTTAGTTCTATTCCCCAACGTCCCAAGGGATTGGCCAAGTAGAACTGAGCAATGTTGTTCTTGGTTTCTTCCAAGCTTTGATTGGTTAGAAAAGTGTAACGTGTATTATCCTTGTCCGAGGCATAGGCAAACATAGCTTCCGCATCATCCAAGGTTACAGGTCTAAGCAATAAACGCTCTGTCTCCACTATTGGATACTGAGCTAGTTTTAAAAAAATTGATTCCATAGGATTCCACCACTTGAAAAGTTTCTAACTAAGATAAGGATATTGAATGAAATATTTAAAAAGCAAATTTATACTTGGTATTGAGATAACTTTAAGTACAAAAGAACTATCCTTCAGATAGAGGTTGAGGATCTAATTCTTCACTCTCTTCTTTTTTAACTGGAGCTGGTTCATAAGCTCGGATAATCTGAGCGACAACTGGATGGCGAACCACATCCTTGGCTGAAAAATGAACAAAGTCAATCTGATGGATGTTCTTGAGTTTTTCTTGGGCATCAATCAAACCGGACTTGACATTACGTGGCAGGTCAATCTGACTGATATCTCCATTGACAATCATCTTAGAATTAAAGCCTAAACGAGTCAAAAACATCTTCATATGCATGATGGTCGTATTTTGCGCCTCATCGAGAATGACAAAGGCATCATCCAAGGTTCGTCCACGCATATAGGCAAGGGGCGCAATCTCGATAATTTCACGCTCCATGAGACGAGTCGTTTGGTCTTTTCCCAGAATCTGATACAAGGCATCATAAACAGGTCGAAGGTAAGGATCTACCTTCTCCTTAAGATCACCCGGAAGAAAACCTAGACTCTCTCCTGCTTCCACCGCTGGACGTGTTAAGATAATCCGTTTGACTTGCCCACGTTTAAGGGCAGTCACTGCCAAGGTCACTGCAAGAAAGGTCTTCCCTGTCCCTGCTGGTCCGATTCCAAAGGTCACATCATGCTGTTTAACACTATCCACATAAAGTTTTTGACCCAGTGTTTTGACACGGATAGGCTTCCCTGTATTGTCCTTGATAATTTCTTCTTCGTAAAGGGCGACAAACTTATCAATTTCATCGTTTTTGACCATGCTAATTGCAGTCACCACATCTGGCGTACCAACGGTCATCCCACGATTTACCAAGACCATCAAAGCCTGAATAACCTGACGGGCTTCCTCACAGGTAGTCTCTTCTCCCAAAACCTGCACAATCTCCGTACGAGCATGAATCACCACATCAAGCTCTTCTTCCATCAAACGAAGATGGCGTTCATTGGAACCAAAAAGATGAAACAGGTCATCTGGATGACTCAGTTGAATGTCTATTGAATGTTCCTTCAAATAAAGAACCTCTCTAATCCTTTTATTTCTTTTTATTATAGCAAAGGGGTGGAGAAATTACTAGCCCAAACCCAATGAATCATGCTAGTGTTCTAAGTATTCTTGCCAGATAGCGTCAAAGTCTCCTAGGTTGAAAGAGAAACTTGCATGTTCTTCCAAAAAGCGACTCACCTCATCAAAATCATCTGTGTGTTTTGGAAAGGCTGACTCTTCAAAAGCTAGGTCTGCCAAGATAGCTTTAGGACTATTACTTTTAGGATTGCGCTCGGTCATGAGCCAAGTGTAAAATGATTTTCTCATAAGCTACCCTAAATCAACTCTGTCCCAAACTGGTCTTGCTTGATTTTACCAGCCTTCATCAAGCCACCAAGTGCTTTCTTGAACTGACCTTTAGAAATTCCAAAGGTTGCCTTGATGTCGTCTGGAGATGACTTATCATTTAAGGTCATGAAACCGCCATTGCTTTCCAAGTAGGTCAAAATCATCTGAGCATCATTTTCCAACATTTCAAAGGAACGTGGTTTGAGGGAGAGGTTCAAGGTACGGTCCACTTCACGAAAACCAATGACACGCGCATCTAAAACTTGCCCCAAACGTGGCTCTGCATAGCGCTCGCTAGGATGGATAAAGCCAAGCATGTTATTTTCTGGTAGGTAAACAAAAGTTCCTGACAGCTTGAGGCGGTAAACAATGGCTGGCCAGTTTTGGTTCTGCATGTTGTTGTAGGCAGGACGAGCTAGACGTTGGAAGTCTTCTTGATAGGCCAAGAGGCCCCAGATACGGTCTTTCTTGTCCACTTCAAGACGGATGTAGAGTTGGTCGCCCTTCTTAGGCCAGAGTTCCTTGAGCTCAGGGAGAATATCGAGTGACACAACGATTTCTTTATCAGGCAGACCTGTATCCACAAAGACTCCCAAGTCTTTACGAACTTCCGTTACGGTTCCCCAACCAAATTGGTCCTGAGTGGCAGTCACTTCTAAGGTTGTCAGACGTAGTTTTTGATTCATATCCGTGTAGGCAAAACCTTTGACCGTATCCCCTACTGTATGTTGACCTTCTTCCTTAGCAAGAGCATAGGTTTGACCATCCTTTTGCACAAAGTAAAAACGGTCATTTTCATCGATGATAAGTCCAACGATAAAACTTGCAAGATTTGTATTCATATTTCCTTCTTTCGAATAAAACTCAGCCAGCAATGCCAACTGAGTTTTTCTGTTTATTTTTAGACTTCCAAAAGTTCTTTCTCTTTGTTGGCAGTCATGTCGTCGATGTGTTTAACAGCATCGTCTGTTACTTTTTGAATGTCTTTTTCAAGAGTCTTCAATTCGTCTTCAGTGATTTCTTTTGCTTTTTCTTGTTTCTTAGCTTCGTCCATAGCATCGCGACGGATATTGCGGACAGCCACTTTAGCATTTTCGCCGACCTTCTTCACTTCTTTAGCAAGGTCACGACGAGTTTCTTCTGTAAGAGCTGGGATAACCAAACGAATCACAGAACCATCGGTAGCTGGTGTGATACCAAGATCAGAAGCGTTCAAGGCACGTTCGATGTCTTTCAATTAAGACTTATCAAATGGTTTTACCAACAAAACACGCGCTTCTGGAATCGTAATTGAAGCGATTTGGTTAAGAGGAGTCTCTACTCCATAGTATTCTACATGTACACGGTCCAGCAAGCTCGCATTGGCACGACCTGCACGGATACCACCAAATTCACGAGCAAGTGATTGGTGAGACTGGGTCATTCTCTCTTTAGCTTTTTCAATAATTGCATTAGCCATAATCTTTCTTATTCCTTTTCTTCGATAT
The DNA here is from genome assembly GCA_905369855.1 of Streptococcus oralis. Lineage (GTDB taxonomy): Bacteria > Bacillota > Bacilli > Lactobacillales > Streptococcaceae > Streptococcus > Streptococcus oralis_BN. Next base: position 5,088 of record CAJPJN010000064.1, read on the forward strand.
TGTTTGAAACTGTTGTTCCGATATTTTCTCCAAATACAACACGTTTGATGTTGCCTGGTTGGTTCATGTTGAAGACAACCAAGTCAATGTCGTTATCCATTGAGAGGGTTGAAGCTGTTGAGTCCATGATACGAAGACCTTTATTGATAACGTCACGGTGGGTCAATTCTTCAAATTTAACAGCTGTCTTGTCTTTCTTAGGATCGGCATTGTAAACACCGTCGACACCATTTTTAGCCATAAGGATGGCATCTGCTTCGATTTCAGCTGCACGAAGAGCCGCTGTTGTATCTGTTGAGAAGTATGGTGAACCAATTCCGGCACCAAAGATAACGATACGGCCTTTTTCAAGGTGACGAAGGGCACGTCCACGTACGTAAGGCTCTGCCACTTGTTGCATAGCAATAGCTGTTTGCACACGTGTATCAACCCCAACTTGTTGCAATGAATCTGCCATCACAAGAGCATTCATAACAGTCCCAAGCATTCCTGTGTAATCTGCCTGAACGCGGTCCATACCTGCTTCTGCTGCAGGTTCTCCACGCCAGAGATTTCCTCCACCAATAACAAGGGCAATTTCGATACCTAAGCTATGAACTTCTTGAATCTCTTTTGCGATTGTTTGAACTGTTTGGATATCAATCCCTACGCCACGTTCACCGGCAAGGGCTTCACCTGATAACTTGATTAAAATACGTTTATACTTGGGATTCGCCATTTTCACTCTCCTTTTTTTATCCTACCTATTTTATCACAATTTCTAAGATTTTTATAGTATCATGAGCAATTCTTTCAAAAAAATTAGACAGTCAAAAATTCCTCTAAGTCAGTAAGAGCACGCTCTGCAATTTTTTCATAACGAGCCTTCTTATCACGGATACGCTCGCCTTCCAACTCCTTGATGATTCCAAAGTTGACATTCATTGGTTGGAAATGTTTGCTGTCGGCATGGGTGATGTAATGAGCTAAGCTTCCAATCGCTGTCGTCTCTGGGAAGATAGCCTCGCTTTCTCCCTTGAAAAGACGAGCCGCGTTAATTCCCGCAACTAATCCTGACGCTGCTGACTCGACATAGCCTTCCACACCCGTCATTTGACCAGCAAAGAAGAGATTTGGTTGTTTCTTAGACCGGTAAGTCTGTTCAAGAAGATTTGGTGAATCCATATAAGAATTGCGGTGCATGACACCATAACGAACAAACTCAGCATTTTCAAGACCTGGAATCATTTGGAAGACACGCTTTTGTTCTCCCCATTTAAGGTGGGTCTGGAAACCGACGATATTATAGAGACTACCAGCTGCATTGTCCTGACGAAGCTGAACCACTGCATAAGGTGTTTTGAATTCTCCATCACGAGGGCCTGTATAATCGTCTGGATACTCAAGGCCGACTGGTTTCATAGGGCCATAAAGCATAGTTTTAATGCCACGTTTGGCCATGACTTCGATAGGCATACAACCTTCAAAGTACTTTTCTTTTTCAAAAGAATTCAGCGGCGCTTCTTCCGCATTGACCAAGGCTTCATGAAAATCCATAAACTCCTGCTTAGTCATAGGAGCATTAAGATAGGCCGCTTCTCCCTTATCATAACGAGACTTGAGATAGACCTTGCTCATATCGATGGTGTTGACATCGATAATCGGCGCTGCCGCATCGTAGAAATAGAAACCATCGCCATCATTAAGGGCATGAATCTTTTCAGCCAAGGCATCACTAGTCAAGGGACCAGTCGCCACAACTGTAATAACATCTGTCGGCAATTCTGTAATTTCATCACGAACCACTTCAATCAAGGGGTGGTTGGCCACTTTTTCAGTCACCATATGGGAGAATCCATCACGGTCCACAGCAAGGGCACCACCTGCAGGAACACGTGTAGCCTCAGCAGATTCCAAAATAACAGAACCCAAGCGACGCATTTCTTCCTTGAGAAGCCCGACAGCATTTGTAAGAGCATCCCCACGAAGGGAATTAGAACAAACTAACTCAGCAAAATTGTCTGTTTTATGTTGAGGTGTTGACTTGACACCACGCATTTCATAAAGTTTAACTGGAATACCACGCTCTGCGATTTGGTAGGCTGCTTCAGAACCTGCCAAACCAGCACCGATAACATTGATATAAGATTGAGACACGACACTAATACCTCTTTGGGTGGGACGTAAGTCCATATCAAAACACCCCACTGGACTGTTTGACACCCACAAATCTTTCTAATTTTTTCTTCTACTAGTATAACAAAAAAAGGGAAGAAGGCAAACTTCCCTGTTTAGTCATTTTCTTGATTTTCTTCCCAGTCGTGATAGGCAGCGTAGAGTTGACTCTTATTCCACTGGTAAATCTTAGCGACTTCCTTGATAGCTTGATTTTTCTTCATGCCTTGCTGGATACGGGCTTGAATTTCTAAAAATAAGTCTTCCTCGTCTTTTTTTTCTACATCCTGACTGGCACCTTCAACGATGAGAAGGCATTCTCCCTTAAGTGGCGTTTCAGCTATGCTTTCCAGCAATTCAGAGATCTTTCCTCGTTGGTATTCTTCATAGATTTTAGTCAATTCCCTAACCAAGACGACCGAGCGGTTACCATAAACTTCTAGCATATTTTGCAACGTATCTGCCACACGATGGGGCGATTCATAGAAAATCTGAGTTTCTGGGTAATCTTTTTTTAAGTCGAAAAATTGCTTTTGCTGGCGAGACTTTCTCGGTAAGAAACCGTAAAAGATATGTGGCTGTGGCGCTAGGCCACTGGCAATCAAGGCAGAAATTCCTGCAGAGGCACCTGGAACGGTAACAACTGCGATTTCTTCCTCAATAGCTGCCTTGACCAAATCATGACCAGGGTCTGAGATACTAGGCAGACCCGCGTCGGATACCTGAGCAATACTTTGCCCTGCTTTCAAGAAACCAATCAAATCAGGAATCTTTTCCTTGGCATTGTGCTCATGAAAACTAATCTGCTTGGTAGAAATGTCAAAATGCTTGAGCAAAAGCCCTGTATTGCGCGTGTCCTCAGCAGCAATCCAGTCTACTTCTTTCAAGGTCTGAATAGCTCGAAAGGTCATATCATCTAGATTGCCAATCGGCGTTGCCACTAGGTACAGCTTGCCATAGGGAGACTGCCCCTTAAAACTTTTTTGAATCTGCATGCTTACTCCCTGTATAACAACTCGTCACAGAACATACATTCCTCGTCCTGCTCTCGACGTTGTCCATAAAAATCATTACATACGTGAAATCCATCACGGTAAATGCGACGGACACTTTCGCGAACATGTTTGGCCTTGACAGGAGCATCTGCTTCCACCTCACCCAAGCGTTCGCGCAACTTACTATTTTCCAAGCGAAGAGCTGTATTTTCCTCTACCAGGCTCTTGAGATTTTTCTTGATGGCTTCCACATCGGCCAAGGTTACCAATAACTGTTGGGAAAAATCATCCAGCGCGTCAAATAATTCTTTTTTGTCCATAAACCAGCTCTTTCCTTTCTTTATCGTTCATTTTTGAATTTACATTTCTTTCAAAACCAGATATTCCATGGCATTTTGAAAGCTGACATTAGCTTGCCACATTTTTCTAGCTTCTAACAAATCTTGTAGAATCACCCTTACTCTTACTTGCAGAAGGTCCTGCCCAC
>CAJPJN010000065.1:0-8533 GCA_905369855.1 Streptococcus oralis
TTGAGGTTGTAGATAAGACTGACGAAGTCAGTTACATATATCTACGGCAAGGCGAAGCTGACGTGGTTTGAATTTGATTTTCGAAGAGTATTAGATTTTCACTTCAATAACGGCATCTCCCTTAGCAACTGAACCTGTTGCGACTGGAGCTACTGAAGCGTAGTCAGCTGTATTTGTAACGATAACCATTGTTGTATCATCAAGTCCAGCTGCAGCGATTTTGTTTGAGTCAAATGTTCCAAGAACATCGCCAGCTTTAACCTTATCACCTTGGGCAACTTTTGCTTCAAAACCTTCACCGTTCATAGATACAGTGTCAATACCAACGTGGATCAAAACTTCAGCACCATCAGTTGTTTTCAAACCAAAAGCGTGTCCTGTTGGAAAGGCAATTGAAACTTCAGCATCAGCTGGTGCATATACCACACCTTGACTTGGTTTCACAGCGATACCTTGTCCCATAGCTCCGCTTGAGAAAACAGGGTCATTAACATCAGCAAGAGCTACAACATCACCGACGATAGGAGTTACAAGTGTTTCATTTTGAAGAGCTGCTGGAATGTTACCAGTTGTTTCTTCTTGGACCAAACGTTCTGTCTCTACTTCAGTAGCAACTTCTTCTTCGTCCTCGTAACCAAACATGTAAGTAAGGGCAAAACCAAGGGCAAATGATACAGCTACCATAAAAATGTATTGTACAAGTTGTCCGTTACCAACATAAAGCATTGTACCAGGGATGATGGTGATACCATTACCAGTACCAGCAAGTCCAAGGATAGAAGCCAATCCACCACCGACTGCACCAGCAATCAATGAAAGGAAGAATGGTTTACGGAAGCGCAAGTTCACCCCGAAGATAGCAGGCTCTGTAATACCTAGGAAGGCAGAAAGAGCAGCTGGGAAAGCAAGTGTTTTCAGTTTTGGATTTTTAGTTTTAACACCAACCGCAACAGTCGCAGCACCTTGAGCTGTCATAGCAGCTGTGATGATAGCGTTGAATGGGTTAGCATGGTCAGCAGCAAGCAATTGAACTTCAAGCAAGTTGAAGATGTGGTGCACACCTGACACGACAATCAATTGGTGAACCCCACCAATCAAGAAACCACCAAGACCAAATGGCAAGCCAAGAATTGCTTTTGTACCAATAAGGATGTAGTTTTCAACAACGTGGAAGACTGGTCCGATAACAAAGAGCCCAAGGATAGACATGACCAAAAGTGTCACGAATGGTGTTACCAAGAGGTCAATGACATCTGGAACAACCTTGCGGACAGCTTTTTCAAATTTAGCTCCGACAACCCCGATGATGAAGGCTGGAAGAACAGAACCTTGCAAACCAACAACAGGGATGAAACCAAAGAAGTTCATAGCTGTTACTTCACCACCTGATGCTACTGCCCAAGCGTTTGGAAGTGAGCCAGAAACAAGCATCATACCAAGAACGATACCAACGGCTGGATTTCCACCGAATACACGGAAGGTTGACCAAACAACCAAACCTGGCAAGATGATGAAGGCTGTATCTGTCAAGATTTGTGTGTAAGTTGCAAAGTCACCTGGAAGTGGCATTTCAAGAGCGTTGAAAAGACCACGCACACCCATGAAGAGACCTGTCGCTACGATAACTGGGATGATTGGAACGAAAACGTCACCGAAAGTACGGATAGCACGTTGGAACCAGTTCCCTTGTTTCGCAGCTTCTGCTTTCATGTCATCTTTAGATGATGTTGGCAAACCAAGTGCAACAACTTCATCGTACATTTTGTTAACTGTACCAGTACCAAAGATGATTTGGTATTGACCTGAGTTAAAGAAAGCACCTTGAACTTTTTCCAAGTTCTCAATCACTTCTTTATTGATTTTTCCTTCATCTTTGACCATGACACGAAGACGAGTCGCACAGTGGGCAACACTGTTGACATTTTCACGTCCGCCCAAGGCATCGATGACTTTTTTTGCAATTTCCTGATTGTTCATTTGCAAAAATCTCCTTATATAAAATTTTGTTCTTGTTTGAAAGCGATTTTATCCGCTCTTACGACTATTATTTTATCATGTTTTAGAAATATGTCAAGCGTTTTGCAGAAAAATATTCTATCCGCTTAGTGGACACGCTTTAGATTGATTGTTTTTGACTATTTTATCAGGAATTCCTTGAAAAAATAAGTTTAAAATCTTTATTATCAGAATTTTATTTCATTATCTTTCATCTTTTCTTGAAAAGTTGATTGGTTTTCTGGTTTTGATTTATGATAAACGTTTGACAGTTTTTTCTCTTTTTTAACATAAAAGACTTGCTTTTTCAACCGAAAACGGTTACTATTAAAAGTGATAAGATTTTTGGAGGAATGAATGAATGGAATGGACAACTGAGCGTCGTTACAGACTTTATCAAGATTGGACGCAAGAAGAAATTCAAAATATTAAGAAAAATATGGCACAATCTCCATGGCATACTCATTACCATGTTGAGCCAAAAACAGGACTTCTCAACGACCCAAATGGCTTTTCTTACTTTGATGGCAAGTGGATTGTTTTTTATCAGAACTTCCCTTTTGGTGCAGCCCATGGTTTAAAATCTTGGGTGCAATTGGAAAGTGAGGATTTGGTTCACTTTAGAGAAACAGGAGTCAAAGTTTTGCCTGATACTCCATTAGATAGCCACGGTGCCTATTCGGGTTCTGCCATGCAATTTGGCGATCAGTTATTCCTATTTTATACAGGAAATGTCCGCGATGAAAACTGGATCCGTCACCCTTACCAGATTGGAGCTTTGATGGATAAGGATGGCAAGATTACAAAGATTGATAAGATCTTGATCGACCAGCCAGTTGACTCTACTGACCACTTCCGCGATCCGCAAATTTTTAACTTTAAGGGTCAATATTATGCCATCGTCGGCGGACAGGACTTGGATAAAAAAGGCTTCGTTCGTCTTTATAAGGCTGTAGACAACGACTACACAAACTGGCAAGCTGTTGGCGACCTTGACTTTGCTAACGACCGCACTGCCTACATGATGGAATGCCCAAATCTGGTCTTTGTAGGCGAGCAACCTGTCCTTCTCTACTGCCCACAAGGATTGGATAAGAAAGTTCTAGACTACGATAATATCTTTCCAAATATGTATAAGATTGGGGCTTCCTTTGACCCTGAAAATGCTAAAATGGTAGATGTGTCTCAACTTCAAAACATGGACTATGGTTTCGAAGCCTATGCAACTCAAGCCTTCAACGCTCCTGATGGACGTGCTCTAGCTGTTAGCTGGCTTGGCTTGCCTGATGTTTCATATCCATCTGACCGTTTTGACCACCAAGGAACCTTCTCTTTGGTCAAGGAACTCACTATCAAAGATGGGAAACTCTACCAATACCCTGTCGCAGCTATCAAAGAACTTCGTGCCTCTGAGGAACCCTTTTCAAATCGTGCTCAAACCAATAACACCTATGAACTGGAGCTCAACTTGGAGGCCAATAGCCAGAGCGAGATTGTCTTACTTGCTGATAAAGAAGGCAAGGGACTTTCAATCAACTTTGACCTTGTAAATGGTCAAGTGACAGTAGATCGTAGCGAGGCTGGTGAACAGTACGCTCAAGAATTTGGAACAACTCGTTCTTGCCCAATCGATAATCAGGCTACTACTGCTACAATCTTCATCGATAACTCTATCTTTGAAATTTTCATCAATAAAGGAGAAAAAGTATTTTCTGGTCGTGTCTTCCCACATGCAGACCAAAATGGGATCCTGATCAAATCTGGAAACCCAACTGGAACTTACTATGAATTAGATTATGGTCGCAAAACTAACTGATGTCGCCAAACTTGCAGGCGTCAGCCCTACTACCGTTTCTCGGGTTATCAATAAAAAAGGCTATTTATCAGAGAAAACTATTCAAAAGGTCAATGAAGCCATGCGGGAATTGGGCTATAAACCCAACAACCTAGCTCGTAGTCTGCAAGGAAAATCAGCTAAGTTAATCGGTTTGATTTTCCCAAATATTTCTAACGTTTTCTATGCAGAATTGATTGATAAGTTGGAACACCAACTCTTTAAAAATGGATACAAAACTATCATCTGTAACAGCGAACACGATTCCGAGAAGGAACGTGAATACATCGAAATGTTGGAAGCTAATCAGGTGGACGGCATCATTTCTGGCAGTCACAACTTGGGAATAGAAGACTACAATCGTGTAACAGCGCCGATTATTTCCTTTGACCGAAATCTGTCTCCAGATATTCCTGTCGTCTCCTCTGACAACTATGCTGGTGGGGTCCTAGCCGCCCAAACCTTGGTCAAGACAGGCGCCCAGTCTATCATCATGATTACAGGGAATGACAATTCTAATTCGCCAACTGGACTACGCCACGCTGGCTTTGCATCTGTTCTCCCCAAAGCACCTATTATCAATGTTTCCAGTGACTTTTCTCCCGTCAGAAAAGAAATGGAAATCAAAAATATCTTGACCCGTCAAAAACCAGATGCCATTTTTGCTTCAGATGATTTGACAGCTATTCTGGTCATTAAAATTGCTCAAGAGCTGGGCATTTCTGTCCCTGAAGAGCTCAAGGTCATCGGATATGATGGGACTTACTTTATCGAGAATTACTATCCTCAACTAGCTACTATCAAGCAACCTTTGGAAGAGATAGCCTGCCTCACTGTTGACCTCCTCTTGCAGAAGATCGAAGGCAAGGAAGTCGCCACAACAGGTTACTTCTTACCAGTTACATTATTGCCTGGAAAAAGTATCTAAGTACAAGAAAACTCAGACCGATTCGTCTGAGTTTTTTTATGATCTTAAATTTTCGAGATAGCGCTGGGCTGTCTCTAGGTTAAAGGTCTTATCTGCGATGAGGTGCTCAACTAGGGGAGCTACCTCGGATTCACTGGCTCCTGCTAGGAGAGCTAAGGATTTGGCCTGCAATTTCATGTGGCCTTGCTGGATGCCCGTACTCACCAAGGCTTTGAGGGCTGCAAAGTTTTGGGCAAGACCGATAGACACGATAATCTGGGCTAATTCTTTGGCAGAAGGATTTCCCAGTAGTTCATGACTGAGGGCTACACGAGGGTTGAGGCCGATAGAGCCACCCTTGGTTGCTACAGGCATAGGAAGAGTCATTTGACCAACCAATTCTTCTCTTTCAAGGTCCAGCGTCCATTGACTAAGACCTTGGTAGCGTTCATCTCGACTGGCAAAAGCATGGGCCCCTGCCTCAATGGCACGCCAGTCATTACCAGTGGCTATTAAAATGGCATCTATACCATTAAAAATCCCTTTATTGTGGGTAGCAGCTCGATAAGGATCAGCCTGCGCAAACTGGCTAGCCAAAGCTATTTTCTCCGCAATTTCTCGTCCTTGATCCTTTTGGCGGCTCAAGTAGCGAAAAGCGATGCGACAGCTTGCAGTCACTAGAGAATCGGTCGCGTAGTTGGACAGGATTCCCATAAGACTTTGTCCCTGACTGAGTTCTTCTAAGACTGGTTTCAAGGCCTCCAGCATGGTGTTGAGCATATTGGCTCCCATGGCTTCCTGGGTATCGACATGAAGATAGACGACAAGGAAATCTGTTTCACCTTTGATCTCTTCTACATGCAGATCACGCGCCCCACCTCCACGTTTGACGATAGAAGGATAGGCTTGATTGGCAAGTTCCAAGAGCTCTGCCTTCTTGCTGGTAATCTTCGCTTGCGCTTGTTCAGGTCCAGCAACCTGATAAAGGGCTACCTGCCCAATCATCTGACGCTGATGGACTTGTGCAGTAAAGCCACCTGCTCGCTTGATGATTTTACTGGCGTAGCTGGCCGCAGCAACCACAGATGGTTCTTCTGTCACATAGGGAACAGTGTATTCCTGACCGTTGACAAGAACCTCTGGAACCAGCGAATAAGGCAGAGAAAAAGTTCCCACTACATTCTCACTCAGCTGGTCTGCAACAGTCACACTCATCTGTTCATCCTGCTCCAAACTGACTTGTCTCTCAGGACTAAGGAGCGCCTGAGCTTTTAACAGCTCGAGGCGCTCTTGGTATGATTTTTTAGAAAATCCATTCCAACTTATCTTCATTATTTTTCAACCTTGCTATAACGGCGTTGGTGGTCCACAATTTCAACCAAGGCAAAATCTTGATTTTCATAGCCAGCAAACTGGGCAGAGTTTGCTTCATCCAAGTCAACTTCTTCAAAGAAGACTTTTTCATAGTCTGCAACAGATAGGGCAGTTCGTTGGTTGAGCTTGTTCAGGCGGTCTTTATCTAGATATGCTTCATATCCTTCAACCAATTCACCACTGAAGAACTCGGCCACGGCACCACTTCCGTAACTATAAAGGGCAATTTTATCCCCAGCCTTCAAGCTATCTGTATTTTCCAAGAGAGACAAAAGTCCAAGGAAAAGCGAACCTGTATAGATATTCCCCACCTTTTGACTGTAGAGAATAGACTGGTCAAAATGGTTTTGCAAGAGGTCTTTTTTCTCTTGAGGCAGGCTCTTATCCATGATTTTTTTCAAGCCTTTTAGCGCTAATTTAGGATAAGGCAAGTGGAAGCAAACAGCTGCAAAATCATCCAAAGTAAGCTGGTAGCGTTTTTGGTATTCAAGCCAAGTCGTTTTCAAACTATCCAAGTATTGTTGGGTAGAATAGACACCATTTACATAAGGGGTTGTTGAGTAATTTGGACGCCAGAAATCCATGATGTCACGAGTCTGAGCCACATTGTCGTTATTAAAGGCCATAATGCGTGGATTTTGTGTAATCAACATGGCCACACTTCCAGCACCCTGAGTGGGTTCTCCAGGTGTTTCAATACCATATTTGGCAATATCACTGGCAATAACTAAAACTTTGGACTCTGGAGAATTTTCCACATGCAATTTGGCATAATGAAGGGCAGCTGTCGCTCCATAGCAGGCTTCTTTAATCTCGAAACTACGAGCAAAGGGCTGGATGCCCAGCAAACCATGCACAAAGACGGCTGCAGCTTTACTCTGGTCAATTCCTGACTCGGTAGCCACGATGACCATATCAATTTCTTGTCTTTCTTGCTCAGTTAAAATAGAGTCACTAGCACTGGCCGCCAAGGTCACGATGTCCTCAGTTAGGGGAGCAATACTCAATTCCTTGAGCAAGAGGCCTTTGCTTAATTTTTCAGGGTCAATTCCCCTCGCTTCTGCTAAGTCTTGTAATTTCAAGACATATTGACTGGTCGCAAAACCAATCTTATCAATACCGATTGTCATATTTACCTCTGTTTTATCATTCATTGTAAAAAATCGTTCTATACTATTTTATCACAAATAGCAGTAAAAGAGAGAAAAAAGACTTGATTCACCAAATCAAGTCGCTTAGTAATCTAACTATTATGCTGTTTTCTTAAGTAAGAATAAAGTCTAAGAATCACTGTTCCACTAGCCATTCCAATAGAGATTACCAGAGCTAGCATGACAACCAAGGTTGCACTGGCAATGGCATGACTATAATCCCCTGTCACAAAAAAGGCAGTTGTCCGATAAGAAAGATAACCCGGAACCAAAGGTGCCAAAATTGCCAATATAAAGACCACAGCAGGAGTCTTATAAAGAATACTTAAAATCTGGCTGACACAAGAACCGATAATAGCCGCAATGAAGGTAGCTACAATGATATTAGTCGGCTCTTTAAGGCAGAGATAGATTAGCCAGACAGCCATGCCCAAAATCCCTCCAGGTAAGAGCATAGAGCGTTGAACATTGAGTACGATTAAAAAAGTGATAATAGCAAGAAGACTTGCTACTGCTTGTAATAAAAAGGTTGTTAGTGTCATATTAATTCATCAATACCAAGGCGACAGAAGTTCCTGCCCCTAAAGCAAGGGTAATGAGCAGGGATTCAAACATCTTACTCATACCAGAGTTTATGTGGTTGGTCATAATATCACGAACCGCATTGGTCAAGGCAATTCCTGGTACAAAAGGCATGACCGCACCAGCTATAATCAAATCTGCCGTTGAAGGAAAACCTGTGTAGCGAGCCCAAAACTGGGCTATCATCCCAAAGACAAAGGCTCCAGCAAAGGCTGTCACAAAAGGAATTCGGATAAACTTTTCCACATAGAGGGAAAAGGCAAAACCAAATAAGGTAGCCACTCCTGCCCCAAGTGCGTCGTAGATATTTCCACTAAACATAACTGAAAAGAAAGGGGCACTAAAGGTCGCAGCCAAAGTTACCTGCAACTTAGTATAGGGAAGGGGTTGAGTTTGTAAAGTCGTCAATTGCTTGAAGGCTGTTTCTAAATCAAGCTTTCCACCTACTAACTGACGAGAAATCTGGTTCACATCGCAGACTTTTTCGATGTTATAAGAAGAGGAGGTCACGCGCTTCATACGCGAAATATTGGTATTTTCAATCGAGAAAAAGATAGCGGCAGGCATGGCAAGAACATTACAATCCACAATTCCCTGCGAATGCGCAATACGAATCATGGTATCCTCTACACGATGGATTTCTGAGCCCCTTTTAAGGAGAATAGTCCCCGCTCACATAATCCCATCAAT